>JALVMZ010000368.1 GCA_027032655.1 Desulfobacteraceae bacterium | reverse complement strand
GGTATCACACCATGACTATTGAATCCTTTTATGTGTCCCCCTGCAATGCCCGTGTAAACTGAATTAATCTCATAATCAGCCATAACCTCTGCCTCTTCAATGGCCTGCTTTATTGAATCAACCGTCTTATCAATATTTATCACAACCCCTTTCCTTAGCCCTTCAGAAGGATGACTTCCAAGGCCAATTATCTCAACTCCATCTCCAGTCATCTTTCCTACAACAGCGCATATCTTTGTTGTGCCAATGTCAAGCCCTACGATTATCTCTTCTCTCATTTTAAATATGCTCCTGTTTGGTATATTGTTCATCCTGGGATATGGTATTCTCAGGACTATTGTTGTCCAATACATATTCTTCCTTATCTTTAAAGCTGACTACTGCAGAATCAGGATAGTCAAGATCAATTCTCTCGACCCTTTCAAGTAGATTGTTTTCCCTTAAATAGGTAATAAGTTTTAAAAGTTCTTCTATTTCATCTTCGAAATTATTTACATTTGCCCTTATTGGAACATACAGGCTCCTGAAAAAAAGCAGAACTGTATCTTCATGTTCCACATGTATTTCAGATAGATTCTCAATGGATAGAGGGGGGGGATGGAAATTCAGAATATTTATAATATCAACAACCATATTCAACTGGGATGCCCTCTTTTCCTCTTTTGTTGAAAGGCCGGTAATGAGGGGGAGATCGAAGTTTTCATCCGATGCAACTTTTTTAAATATCTCCCCCTGTCTGTCCATATAGTAAAAATCATCCTGATAAACTATGGCTAAAGGGATGTGTTTTTTTATTTTTATTATTAATTCGTGGGGATATTTTTTCTTTATATCAACATCCTTTACCCAGGGATGAACCATAATTCTGGTCTTGAGCCTCTTCAGGTCAAGGCTAATTAATGATATATTATCTCTTAATTGAGCCATATCGATTATCTCTTGCTTTAATCTCTCATCAACACCTTTAATTACGATATTATCCAGTCTAAAATATCTTGCATTAATTAGAAAATCATAGGTTCCCAGAAAAAGTGCACTAAGGATACAGAGTGATACAAGTCCTATAATAACTTTTAACAATACAAGCAAAAATGAAGGCATATAATTAAATATTCTAACCCATGAGGTCTTTTTCCTTCCCTTTATTCTCTGACTTTTTAAAAGCCTCTTTTTTCCCAATCCCTTCATCAATCACCTATTATTTTAATTTCGCATTCAAGCTCAATGCCTGTCCTATCTCTCACTTTTTCTTTAATAAAATCAATTAACCGAAGAATATCCCCTGCCTTTGCACTTCCTGTATTTAGAATAAAGTTTGCATGTTTTGGTGATATCAATGCATCGCCAAAACGAAAGCCTTTAAGTCCCGCATCTTCTATTAACTTTCCTGCATAATTTCCCGGTGGATTCTTGAAAATAGAACCACAACTCGGTTTATCTAAGGGTTGTTCCTTCTTTCTTTTTTCCAGAAGAAAATATATCCTTTTTGAAACATCACCGGGATTAGTTTTATTAACATGAAAAGATGCCTTTGTTATTATTGAACCAGTTGGTATCAGGGCTCTTCTATATTCGAACACCAGATCATCTTTTCTCAGTGTTTCCGTATTACCAGATGAATTAATCAACTCAAGCTCCACAAGCATTTCACCTATCTCCTTTCCATATGCCCCCGCATTCATTGAAACAGCGCCCCCCACTGACCCTGGAATACCACATAAGAACTCAAGCCCCATCAATCCTCTGTTTTTGCAAAATTCAATAAGGCCTGAAATATTAAGCCCGGCACCAGCACAAACATGATTTTCTGATTGCTGTTCGATCCATGAGAACCCCTTTCCAAGAACAATTGCCACTCCTTTGAATCCCCGGTCTGTAACCAGGATATTGCTGCATCTCCCAATAACTATATATGGAACATTTTTTTCTTTCAAAAATGCTAACATCTTTTTAAGCAGATATTGATTCTCTGCTACAAAAAATGCATCCACAGGTCCACCAGCCCTGATAGTTGAGTATCTGGACATTGGAAAATCAAATCTGATATTATTTCCCACAAGTTCCAGCATCTTTTTTTTTAGGGATTCTTCCATATCTCTAAAAACTTCTTAAAAATTCTTCTCCTATCTTATTGACATCTCCAGCACCAAGAGTTATCAGAATATCCCCACTTCTGATATTATCTTTTAAATAATCAATTACTTCCTGCTTATCTGAACAGAAAATGGCATTCCTGTGTCCATGCTCTTTTATACCTTTGAGAAGCCACTGAGAGGTTACTCCCTCTATTGGTGTCTCACCCGCTGGATAGATGGGGATTAGTATCAAGATATCTGCATCATGAAAACACTTGGTAAATCTACTATAGAGGTCTTTTGTCCTCGTAAATCTATGTGGTTGAAAAACAACTATTATCCTCCTATCTGGCCAGCACATCCTTGCCGTTTTAAGAGTTGCTGAGATCTCGGTTGGATGATGAGCGTAATCATCCACCAGGGATACACCTCTCAGCTCACCAATTATTTGAAATCTCCTCCTCAGTCCCCCAATGTTTGAAAGACCTGCTCTTATATCTTTCATGGGGATGTTAAGCTCCAGTGCAACGGCAATTGTGGCAAGGGCATTTAATACATTGTGGATACCTGGAATTCCCACCTCAACAGACCCAATGCTCTCTCCTCCATACAGGACTTCAAAGCTACTCCCAAATCCTTTATGGTTTATATTTTTTGCCCTTATTTCTGCCTGGGATGAAAGACCATATGTTTTATATCTCTTCTTTAATGATGGAATTATCCCCTGAATTTCCTCATTATCCAGACAGAGCACTGCCAATCCGTAAAAAGGAACCTTATTTATGAAATCTATAAAGGTATTTCTTAGATTATCCATATCCCCATAATGATTCAGGTGTTCTCTATCTATATTTGTAACAACAGCTATAGCTGGGGAAAGCAAAAGAAAAGAGCCATCGCTTTCATCAGATTCAGCCACCATAATGTCTCCCTGACCCAGTCTTGCATTTGCCCCTTCCCAGATATCAAGTCTTCCTCCAATTACCACTGTGGGGTCCATACCAGCACTATTTAACACCGATGCTATCATTGTGGTAGTGGTGGTCTTACCATGTGATCCTGCAACCACGATTCCATACTTAAGCCTCATCAGTTCAGCAAGCATCTCAGCTCTGGGGATGACAGGTATATATGATACCCTGGCTTCCTGTATTTCAGGATTATCCTCTTTTATTGCAGAGGAATATACCACCACATCGGCACCACGGACATTCTCTTTTCTGTGTCCATTATATATCCTGGCACCAAGTTGAGTTAGCCTCTCGGTTACCTTGGATGCCCTGATGTCAGAGCCACTCACATCGTATCCAAGATTAATGAGCAGTTCAGCAATACCGCTCATGCCAATTCCGCCAATCCCCACAAAATGAACCCTTTTTACAGTCCCAAATCTCCTCATCTAAATATACTTTCCTTTGTGTTTCTGCTCTATTATTTCAATAATATACTCTGCTATAATGGATGAGGCATCAGATATTCCAAGCCTTTTTGCATTCTGTGCCATTACTTGAAGTTTTTCCTCATCTTCCATAAGCTCAATTATTAAACTGGACAGGGAATTACCATCTAAATCTCTCTGCTCAAGCACCCTTCCTGCCCCATGCCTTTCCATTAACAGCGCATTTTTTAATTGATGGTCTTCTGCTGAAGATGGAAGTGGCACAAGTATTGATGGTTTGCCAAGAATAGCAAGCTCTGAAACAGTAAGGGCTCCGGATCTACAAATCACCAGATCGGATACCCTGTAAGCACTTCCGATATCATATATAAAAGGTTTCAAATCAACCTGAATCCCATTTTTCAAATATTCCTGTTTAAGCCAGTTGAAATCCTTCTCCCCACTCTGATGTATCAAATTTGGAAGTCGCTTCTTTGCCTTTAATATCTTCATAGCATCAAGCACTGATGCATTTACGGCATGAGAGCCCTGACTTCCTCCTGTTACTAAAATCGTAAATCCCCTCTTTTCACTATCTTTTTTTGTATTAATCCGGACAATCTCTTCTCTTACCGGATTACCAGAAAGAACGGTTTTACTGCCGGGAAAATATCTTCTACTCTCTTTGAATGAGATGAATATAATATCCGCAAATCTCCCAAGCACCCTATTTGTGAGCCCCGGGTAGTAGTTCTGCTCATGGATACCGGTTCTTATCCCAAAGAGTTTTGATGTAACACACACAGGCCCAGCACTATACCCGCCTGTTCCCAGCACAAATAATGGTCTGAAATCCCTTATAATACCTGCGCACTGAAACATGGATGATATCAGCTTCAGTATGGCTACAGGCAATCTTTTAAGTCCTTTTCCCATTAATCCCTCAACATTTATAAATCTATGATGAAATCTGTATCTCTCTATTATCGATTTTGCCACCGCTCTTTTTTCAGTTACAAACAGTATCCTTATATCCTCTCTTCTTCTTTTTATCTCCTGGGCTACGGCTATCCCCGGGAAAATATGTCCTCCCGTCCCTGCACCTGCGATAATCAGCCCCGGCTCAGTGTGTCCTGCCTTTTCCAGTTCGCCCACCCCCTGATGAAATATTTAAAAGTATTCCAATGGATACCAGAGTAATAATTAACGATGAGCCACCGTAACTGAGAAATGGAAGAGTCAGCCCTTTTGTTGGTAACAACCCCATTACCACTCCCATATTTGTGAGAACCTGGATACCCAGAAAACAAGTAATACCAAAGGCAAGGTAACAGCCAAAAAGCTCTTTTGAATTTAGCGATATCCTTATTCCTTTTATAATTATTAAAAGAAACATACAAATGACGAAAGCGATTCCTATAAAACCCAGTTCTTCTCCAATAATGGATAGGATGAAATCCGTGTGGGGTTCTGGTAGATAAAATAGCTTTTGTTTGCTATTGCCAAGTCCCACACCCAACAACCCCCCTGAACCAAGTGCAAGAAATGAATGTATAATCTGAAAACCAACTCCCTGAGGGTCATCCCAGGGATTTAAAAATGCTCCCCAGCGTTTGACTCTATAGTGAGCCCCAAAAAGGGAATGAATAAGCATGGGAACGGAAATGAGCACCATTAATGCAATCTGCCATAACCTTGCCCCACCCACTAAAAGCAGAACAAGTATCCATCCTGCTATTATCACTGAAGTTCCAAAGTCAGGCTGAAGCAGAATTAATCCTATAAAAGAACCAGCAATAATAAGATGAGGTAGCACCCCCCTTGAAAAGAGGTCCATTTTATGAACCTTTTTCGACATGGAATAAGCCATGTAAAGTGAAAGACATAGCTTTGCAAGCTCTGATGGCTGGAAGGATATCCCCAGTATGTTTAACCATCTTCTTGCACCACCCACCTTCACACCAATACCAGGGATAAGAACCAATACCAGTAGAAGTATATTTATAAAAAGAAGTGGATAAACCATCCTTTTATAAAAATTAAGAGGGATATTTTTTGCTATTATCATGAGAAATAGTCCAAGAATGGCAAATCCCACCTGTCTCTTTAAAAAGAAATAGCAATCCCCCATCTTTTGTTGTGCAAGCACCGAACTGGAACTATAAATAATAATAAATCCAAGGATAACAAGTATCAGAGTGGGTATAATCAATCCTAAATCATATCCCCGATATTTCTGCCTTACCACCCTCATAGGATATCTCCCTTACTATCCTGATAAATTCTTCGCCTCTATGTATATAGTCTCTGAACATATCAAAACTTGAGCATGCAGGAGCAAGAAGAACAACATCTCCCCTGTCCGCCATTGAATATGCATGCCACACTGCATCACGGAGGGTATCAGCAAAATCAAAGGGCACAACCCCTTTAAAGGATTTAGCAATTAGTTCTCTGCTCTCACCTATCAAGAAAGCAAACTTCACCCTGCCCTTTGATGCATCTGAAAGAGGTTCATATCCTGTTCCCTTGTGCCTTCCACCTGCAATCAGAATTACAGGTCTGTTAAATGACATAATGGACTTGCATGCTGAGTCGATATTGGTTGCTTTGGAGTCATTGTAAAAATCAACTCCATTTACAGTTGCAACCAGTTGAAGGCGATGGGGCAATTGTCTGAACTCCTGAAGTGCTTCAGTTATAATCTCAGGGCTTACTCCCACAATTAGTGCTGAAAGTGCTGATGCCATAACATTTTCCGCATTATGGAGTCCTTTAACAGGAAGACTTCCATAATCCAATCTGATCTCTCCATTTTCAGGACTCTGGATAATAATTATCCCATCATTCCTTAAAAATGCATCCACACCTTTCAAACTCCTGGTTGAAAACCAGTAAATGTTCAGACCTTCTTTCTTTGGTGCCTCTGTTAAAAATTGGTCATCATAATTTAGAATAAGATGAGTGAAAGGTTTCTGATTCATGTATATTTTCAACTTTGTTCTGGCATAGGATTCGAAGTCTCTATATCTTTCTAAGTGATCAGGGGATATATTTAATATTATGGAAATATAAGGGCTGAAAGTTTCAATGGTTTCAAGCTGAAAACTACTTACCTCGATAACTGCATAATCAATCGGTTTATTATCAATGAGATGTTCAACCAAGGGGCTTCCAATATTGCCTCCTGTAAATACCCGGAATCCACCTTTTCTTAGAATCAAACTGATAAGTTCTGTGGTTGTGGATTTTCCATTTGTCCCAGTGATTGCTATTATGGGAGCCTTAATGAATCTTGATGCAAGCTCCATCTCTCCCATTACAGGTATTCCTCTGCCCCTTGCCCTTTTAATAATATCCATATCAGTAGGGACCCCGGGACTCAATATAATCAGATCAGAATTCAGGAATGTCTTCTCCTCGTGTTTACCTGTCTCAAGAGCCACTCCCAGGGAAACTAAGGTGGATATATGCTCCTGGGGTATTTGCTCCATATCTTTGATATCCGTTCCCATAACATCTGCGCCCATACTTTTAAGCCATGTGATACAACGCACACCTGTTATGCCAAGACCCACCACAAGTATCTTCATTCCATTAAAATTGATATTTCCCTCTCTGATATTCAACTGTGATCCCCTCTTAAAATACCTCTATCTCAGCTTCAGGGTGCTTAGTGATATAAGAGCAAGTATTATAGATATTATCCAGAATCTCACTGTTACCTTTGACTCAGGCCACCCTTTAAGTTCAAAGTGATGATGGATGGGCGCCATGCGGAATATCCTCTGTCCTCCTGTAATCCTGAAATAGAGCACCTGAAATATCACAGAAAGGGTCTCAAATACAAATATCCCCCCCACCATCAAAAGCACTATCTCCTGCTTGGTTATAACAGCCACACTTCCCAGTGCTGCTCCCAGAGGAAGAGAACCCACATCCCCCATAAATACCTCAGCAGGATAGGAATTAAACCACAAAAATCCAAGACATGCCCCTGCAGTAGCACCACAAATAACTGATAATTCCCCTGCTCCTGCCACATATGGTATCTGAAGATAATTGGCAATCTTCACATGTCCGGCAAGATAGGAGAACACTAAATAACTGGAAAAGGCAACTATCGAGGGGCCTGTTGCAAGTCCATCAAGACCATCTGTTAGATTAACAGCATTTGATGCCCCAACAATAATGAATACAATAAATGGGATATAGAAGATGCCAAGATCAGGGCTTATCATTTTGAAAAATGGCAGATTCAACTGGGTATTAAAACCATGATATGAATATAGCATTATTCCTGCAATGGAACCTGCTATAAGCTGAAGTCCAAACTTCAGTTTAATACTCAGCCCCCTGTTATTCTTCTTTATGGTCTTGAGATAATCATCAATGAAACCTATAAATCCAAATGATGAGATAACAAAGAGAAGTATCCAGATATAGAAATTCTTAAAATCTGCCCAGAGAAGAGTTGAAATCAGTATAACAGGTATAATAAGACATCCACCCATGGTGGGTGTTCCTTCTTTGCTTTTGTGATTAGGGGGTCCATCTTCTCTAATATATTGACCAATCTGCTTCTTCCTCAATTTATTTATCATCCATCTGCCAAGAAGAAGCACTATAATCATTGAAAACAGAGTAGAGACAATGGTCCTGAAGGTTATATATCTAAAGACATTGAACCAGGATATCTCCGTATGGAACATGTATATCAATTTATAGAGCATAGATGTGTATTATCTCCTTTGTTTTTGTCATTAAAGGATGATACCCCTTTGACTTTGAGTATTTTATCCACCACCTTTTCAAGTCCAATCCTTCTTGAACCTTTAATCAAAACAATATCTCCGTTTTTCATGACATCTAATATGGCATCTGCCATGTGAATATGATTTTCAGCAATCTCAAGCACATGGGGTGAAAGCCCCCCTTCCCTTGCACCCTGAAGCATATGAGCCGAATGATCTCCCATTGCAACGAAAAGTGATGGTCTGGCCTTTGCAACCACTTGACCTGCCTCTTTATGAGCCTGTTCGCTCTTCTTTCCAAGTTCAAGCATCTCCCCCAGGCCAATAATAAGCCTTTTGCCTGGCCCCATAAGCTTTATTGCAAGCTCAATGGCAGCCCTGAGAGATGCAGGATTTGAATTATATGTATCATCAATAAGGAGTCCACCATGAGAGAGCTCTATTATATTGCACCTGCCTTTAATTGGTCTAAACTCTGAGAGTGCTTCTGAAATAGTATCTTCGTTTTCTCCCATGGCAAGACATATGGCCACTGAAGCGCATGCATTATACACATTATGAATACCGGGAACGGAAAGAGTAACTTCAATTACTCCCTTTTCATGCCGTATCCTGAAAAAGGCACCTTTTGGACCATTTTCCCTTATATCATATGCCCTTACATGATTATCTGAACCAAGTCCAAACCTGATCACATTCCTTTTTATTTTAGATATGCCCTCAATGAGTAAGTCATCATCTCCATTGATGATAAGCACAGCATCAGAAGAGATATTAACAGCAAGCTCCAGCTTGGCCTCCAATACACCCCTTATATCCCCAACCCCTTCCAGATGAGCTTCTGAAACCCGTGTAATAAGTCCCACATCTGGAGCTGATATTTCGGTTAACCTTCCAATCTCCCCGGGGCGATTCATACCCATCTCAAGAACCGCCCTTTTATGGTGATTATCGAGTTCCAGAAGGGAGATGGGAAGACCTATAAGATTATTGAAGTTGCCAGGATTTTTGAGTGTGGGAAGATTCTTATTAAGAATCAACCATGTCATCTCCTTGGTTGTGGTCTTGCCGGCACTTCCTGTGATTCCAGCTATCTTTACATCATGAATTCTTCTCCACCACTTTGCCAGTTCACCCAGGGCAAATAGAGTATTACTTACACCTATGACAGGTATTGAAACATTATTTATAAGGTCTTGAGCCCTGTCTTTTTCAATCACAAGGGCCCCCGCTCCCTTGCAGACCGCCTGTTCTGTAAAATCGTGACCATCAAAACGCTCCCCCCTGAGTGCCCAGAAAAGCTGGCCTGCTCTAATATTCCTTGAATCAGTTGAGATACCCGAAATAAATCCTCCTGCACTACCACACAGGAGTTCCCCCTCTGTAACTCTTACGATATCTGCTATCCTTAACTTTAAATTACCAACTCCCATTTTTTACTGCTCTTTTTCAATATAAGAGATCGCCCTCAGTGCCTCTTCCCTATCATCAAAGGGTATCTTCTTATCGCCTATGATCTGGTAGTTCTCATGTCCCTTTCCTGCGATAAGGACAGTATCACCTCTGTCCGCCATACACACTGCCATTTGAATGGCCTTTCTTCTATCAGGCTCTATGAAATAGCATTTATCTGGCAGGGATATGTTTTCATTCCATTCAATTCTTTTAACACCTGATAATTTAACACCCCTTTCAATCTCAGATATGATGGAAATGGGATCCTCTGATCTCGGATTATCGGAGGTGATGATAACAACATCGCTCAATTTCATTGCAACTTCTCCCATCTCCGCCCTCTTTCCCCTGTCCCTGTCACCACCACAACCAAACAGAGTTATTATCCTCCCATTAGATAGAGAACCGATTGACTCAAGCACTTTGAGGAGGGCATCAGGGGTGTGGGCATAATCTATTATAACATTGAATCCCTGCTCTGTTCTTATGAGTTCCATTCTTCCGGGGATCTTTTCTACTTCTCTCAGTCCCGCTGATATCTCTTCAATTTCCAATCCAATACAGGACGAAACAGCAGATGCACAGAGGATATTATAAAGATTCACGGCCCCTGTAAGAGGAGAAACGAAAGGAGCGGTCTTTCCTTCTATTACCAGCATCCCTCTTATCCCGCTCATATCTATCCTGACATCCTCTGCCGATACATCCATCCCTTCCTTTGTTCCATAGAGAACCACTGGAACAGTTGTTATCTCCTTTATCCTCTCACCCCATGGATCATCCATATTAATTACTGCCCACCTTGCACCTGGATAATCTTCTATTCTGCTCAGGTGTTCGAAGAGTTCGGCCTTTGCCTTAAAGTAGTTCTCCATATCTAAATGATAATCAAGGTGATCTCTGGAAAGATTCGTAAAGGCTCCCACTCTGAAAGGACAACTCCAGATCCTTTTCTGTGAAATGGCATGGGATGAGACTTCCATAATCACATATTTGACTCCTGCATCTGCCATCTGGCGAAGTATTCCCATAAGTTCTAAGGATTCAGGCGTGGTAACAGGTGCAGGATAACTTTTTCCAGAGAATCTGTATTCAACTGTCCCAATGACCCCCGTTGAATACCCTGCATTTTTAAGTATGGACTCAATAAGATATGTGGTGGTGGTTTTGCCGTTTGTTCCGGTGATTCCGATTATCTCAAGCTCCTTATATGGTCTATTATAGTAATTGGATGATATGACAGATAGTGCCTCCCTTGAATTATTGACCTCTATGAATGTCACACTTTTTGAAGGCTCAACAAATCCTTCTCCAACAATGGCACTTGCCCCTCTCTTTATGGCATCATTGATAAACTCGTGCCCATCCACTTTATTTCCTTTAATGGCAACAAATAAAAAGCCTGGTTGAACCTTCCTTGAATCATATGATATCCCTTTTATCATCATATCTTTTCTATTATATAAGGTTTTTATATTAATACCATTCAACAATTCTCTAAGTCTCATATTCCTATAATCCTGGTTTAAATCTCACTTCCACCACCTGCACATCTTCCACAGGTGTCCCAGGCTCGGGAACCTGGTCATATGCGATTCCACTTCCTTTTACTATCACCTTAATACCCAGGGTTGCCGCCTTATTTATCACATCCCTCATTGTGCTGCCCCTGAAATCGGGTATTCTGGATATATCATACAGTTCAGGCATATAAAGTATCTTCCTGGAAGAAAACTTTGCTCTTAAAGTGGGAGATATCCTCTCAACTCTTATATGATGGTCTTCTGGATCCACACCCATATGGTGGAGGGTAAACTCACCAACCTTTCTGAATACAGGTCCGGCCACATAACCACCATAGGGGATACCTCTGGGTTCATCCACCATAACCAGTATCAACATTTTTGGATTATCAGCAGGGGCAAATCCTACAAATACGGACACATAGTTATTATCAGAGTATCTTTTTGTTTTTGGATCCACCTTTTGTGCGGTTCCTGTCTTACCGGCCACCCCATATCCAGTTATAGCAGCCCTGGGTGCAGTGCCTTTTGGCGAGACTACCCTTCTGAGTATCTCCCTGACCTTTTGAGCGGTCTGTTCTTTTATTACTCTCCTGATCATCTGAGGATATGTCCTGGTTACTATATCTCCATTCTCATCCGTTATCTCTTTAACAACATAGGGTCTCATAAGTCTTCCACCATTCGCTATGACAGACATTGCAACTGCAAGCTGAAGGGATGTTACACTCATTCCCTGACCAAAATAGGTTGTGGCCCTATCTATTTCCCTTGCACGGGATGGAGGCCTCAGGTAACCTGACCTTTCACCCAGCAATCCTATTCCTGTCTTTTTGCCAAAACCAAATCTCTTAAGATAGATATAGAATCTTTCATACCCCAGCTTCTGCCCAATTTTCACCGCACCTATATTTGAAGAAAACCCGATTATATCCGCCACCTCAAGGGTTCCAAATCTTTTGGTATCATGTATTGTGTGCCCCCCAACCACATATGCCCCCTTTTCGCAGTAAAATCTTGTGGTGGGAGAGACCACATTCAGATCCAGGGCCGCGGCAAGGAGAAATGCCTTTATTGTTGAACCTGGCTCATAGATATCAGTGATTGCCCTGTTTCTCCAGACGGACGGGCTGTATTTTTTAA
>JALVMZ010000367.1 GCA_027032655.1 Desulfobacteraceae bacterium | reverse complement strand
CCCAAAAAGGAAGATAGTTAAAAAGGCTATAATTTCAAGGCCGCACAATAAATTAAATGCTAAAAATAAACCAGAGAATAATCAAGTGAGGGCTGTATCAGAATTTATGAACTATTATGGCCTTTCTTCATATACAGATATATTACTTGAGGGAATGAAAAGGGGTGACCTTGAAACACCAGCCAGGAATATATTTAAAGATACAGGTTATGAGATGGTTATTTTGAATAGTATAAATGGGAAAGTAAAAGAGAGATACAGATACCTACCAATGATTGATAAAAAGGATGGATCAAAGAGATACATACTTTTCTGGAAGAAGCCCATTGAAATAAAGAATTTTTATTATGGTTATCAGGGAGAGGAAATCCGAAAGCTCCAGGAGTTATTAAAAAGGGTCGGGATATATCAGGATATGGTGGATGGAGTGGTGGGGAAAAACACCATGAAGGCATTAATTAAATACCAGAAGGCGTGTTCCCTTAATATTAGTGGATATCCGGATAAAGAGACCCTATTTATGCTTTACACTGATGCAGGAGATATTAAGGATGGCGGATAGTGCGAAAAGGCCTCTGGGAGAATTATTAAAAGAAAGAGGTCTTATTACAGAGGATCATATTAAATTTGCCCTCCTTGAGCAAAAACGAACTGGGGAAAGGCTTGGTGAGATACTGGAGAGGCTCTGTATAGTAACAGAATATGACATAGTAATATGCCTTTCTGAGCAATCAGGAATTCCATATGTTGACCTGGATGAATTGGTGCCTGAGGACCGGGTATTGAAGATATTTAACAAAAATCTATGTCTGAATAATGCATTTTTACCATTGGCAATTAAAAATGGATACATTGAGATAGCGGCAGGAGATGCTATAGATCCACGATTGGAACAGCGCATTGCAAAGCAGACAGGTCTGAGGGTGAAAAAGTATCTTGCTGAGCGCAGAAAGATTATCAATGCTATAAATAAGTATTACTATTTTATGGAAAATCCCATTGATATTCTCATTGAGAAGGAGGTTGAAGCACTTGATAAAGACCCTGATATGGTAAGGGGAACGGACAGGTTATTTGAGTATATCTTACATCTGGCAGTCAGGATGAGAGCGACTGATATCCATATTAGACCAATGGAAAGCACTGTAAACATTTCTTTCAGGATAGATGGGGTTATGCATCCTGTGCTTTCTTTCCCATTATCACTTAAAAGGATTATATCCAGTATAAAACTCAAATCAGGTATGGATATAGCTGAACAGAGGATGCCGCAG
>JALVMZ010000366.1 GCA_027032655.1 Desulfobacteraceae bacterium | reverse complement strand
ATATTATTACTCAAAGACCTTGGCGTCAGAGTTGAAAAAATCGGTGAAGGTTCATTCTCCTTTCAGGCTGATTCTGTTAACCTTGATTATCTGAGGACTGAAGAGTTTAAGGCTCAGGGAAGCAGTTTGAGAGGGTCAATAATGATACTCGGCCCATTGCTTTCGAGGTTCAAAAAGGGTGTCATTCCTCAGCCCGGAGGAGATAAGATAGGACGGCGAAGGCTCGATACCCACTTTATCGGAATGAAGAATCTTGGTGCCCAATTTACCTACATTGAAAGTGAAAGCCTCTATTCCATCGAAGCTTCCAATCTGAAAGGAACCTATATGTTGCTGGATGAGGCATCAGTTACCGGGACAGCAAATATTGTTATGGCGGCAGTTCTTGCCAAAGGTAAAACAACAATATTCAATGCTGCCTGTGAGCCCTATTTGTCACAACTGTGCAATATGCTGAACAGAATGGGTGCAAGGATAAGCGGTGTGGGTTCCAATTTGCTGACAATCGAAGGTGTTGACAGTCTTGGCGGGACGGAACATACTCTTTTGCCTGATATGATTGAAGTAGGTAGTTTTATTGGTATGGCTGCAATGACAAAGTCTGAATTGACCATAAAAAATGTGAATTACAGGGCTCTCGGAATAATACCGGAAGTCTTCAGGAGGCTTGGTATTCAATTGATTCATCAGGGAGATGACATTGTCGTCCCGGCTCAGGAGTCCTATAAGGTTGAGACTTTTATGGACGGCTCGATTATGACCATTGCCGATGCACCCTGGCCGGGATTTACTCCCGACCTTATAAGCATCGCCCTTGTAACGGCAACACAGGCAGAAGGCAGTGTGCTGATCCATCAGAAAATGTTCGAAAGCCGGCTTTTCTTTGTTGATAAACTGATTGATATGGGAGCGAGGATAATTCTGTGCGATCCGCACCGCGCAACCGTTATAGGTTTGAATCATGAATATCCTCTGAAAGGGATAAGAATGTCTTCGCCGGATATCAGAGCAGGGGTAGCATTGCTTATTGCGGCTCTTTCAGCCGAAGGAACGAGCATCATTGATAATATTGAACAAATTGACAGAGGTTATCAGAATATTGACGGAAGATTGAAAGCATTGGGAGCAAAGATAAGTAGGATTGAGTAGGAGGGAGGAATGTCATTGATAGTCATTTGTAGTCATTAAGTGGTCATTTGTAGTCATTAAGTAGTCATTGGATTGGCCATTAATAAGTCATTATGTACTTTATAAACAATAAATGACAGCGAAGC
>JALVMZ010000365.1 GCA_027032655.1 Desulfobacteraceae bacterium | reverse complement strand
TATTATAAATCCCGTGATAGTTGGATGGAAGAGTGTTACAGATGAGATGGATTTTTTCAAAGAGCGATTTGAGTTAAAGACAAACGCCCTCAGGTTTGAACCAGGGACAATGAATGTTGCTGGTATACTGGGTCTTAAAGGTTCACTGGAATTGCTACTGGAGGCAGGTATTCCTGACATATACAGAAAGATTCAGTCCCTGCTCAATACGGTAATTGAGGGATTAACGAGCAGGGGGTTCAGGATATTAACTCCGGATTCAATTAATAAAAGAGCAGGGATATTGAGCTTTTATCCAGGGACAGAACCAGAGAATCTTTTCAGGCATTTTCTTAAAAAAGGGGTAATATTATCTCTCAGAAAAGGATTGATACGGCTCTCCCCCCACTTTTATAATAACATGGATGATATTGAGCAATTTTTCACTGCCCTTGACTCTGGGAATTCATAAGATGATAAGATTCAAAAATCATGAAGAATCTTAAATGGTATGATCACATTTTTCTAAAAATTGTCCCTCCCATCGGGGCACTACTCATTAAGGCCCTTATGTCAAGTTGTAAGGTGGTATATGAAACAGGTCTTGAAAGGGTCCAGAAAGCACTCCATACCTCTAAGGGAAAGGCCGTCTATGTAACATGGCACCAGAGGATGTCTTATAATTTTCACCTGTTCGGGCCAAGGCACTTGACCATGATAATAAGCCTTAGCAGGGACGGTGAATATGCGGTAAAAACCGCTCAACTTCTGGGTTTCAGGGCCGTAAGAGGATCATCCTCGCGAGGTGGTATCAGGGCACTAAAAGGTATGATTGAAAAGATAAATAGCGGGGCCTCAGGTGGAGTTCTGGCAGATGGACCTCAGGGGCCCCCCAGAATGGCAAAGATGGGGGCAATACTGATTGCAAGGGAGACCGGGGTCCCAATAATACCGGTAACATGGGGGGCAGATAGGTGCTGGGTGCTCAATTCGTGGGATAGGTATATGATACCAAAACCCTTTGCCCATATATCCCTGTTTTATGGAGAACCACTGTGGATACCCAAAAAAGCAAACAAACAGAAGCTTGAAAAATACAGGTTGCTCCTGGAAAAAAGCCTTAATTATGGAACTGAGTGGTGCGATAAACGATTTGGTGTAAAAAGGCCGTGGTGTAAATAAAAATGGAGGAGTTACTTTTTCATAAGATGGGTTATGGCCTTCTCCAAGCCATCAAGGGTGAGCTCAAACATGGGAAATATCTCCCTGATGATGTTTATGGTCCTTGTGTAAGGC
>JALVMZ010000364.1 GCA_027032655.1 Desulfobacteraceae bacterium | reverse complement strand
TTTTAGTTCTATATAACATATACATGAAAAATAGTGCTAAAAGGATTGCAATAAGGATTATATACCAGTAGTTTCTGAAAAATTGGCTTATATTCAACACCACCTTTGTTACAGCAGGTAGAGCCACATCCATCTCTTTTAAGACCTGAGCCATTCTGGGGAGCACATATCCTATCCAGATTCCAATGACGCCTGTTATTGCGGCAAGGATAAAGGCGGGATATATGGTTGCCCTCTTAATAATTGATTTTATGTCTTCCTTCCACTCAATATAGTCTGCCAGGTCATTCAGGCACTTTGGCAAAACACCTGATTGCTCTCCCACCATTATGATTCCCAGGTCCAGCTTGCTGAATACGTCTGGAAATCTACTCATAGCTTCATGCAGTGTATTTCCACCTTCCAGTGCCATCTTTAATTCATCAATTACCTCTTTTAAATACTTGGAAGGAATGGCCTTCATGTTTTCTTCCATGGCTGTAAGTATTGGAAGCCCCATCTCCAGGGTCTCGGCCATTCTGCGATAAAATTCCATTAGTATCCTGGGCTTTACTCCCTTTGGTGATAAAAGAGATGTCCATGTTCTGGATATTATTGGTTTACTTTTAATAAGGGTAAGTCCCTGTTTATGCAGGCGAGATTCCACATCATCAGAACTAAAGGCAATTATGGAGCCTTTATAGACATTTCCGGTGTCATCAATTGCCTTATACCTGAACTTAGGCATAGGCTACAACCCGCATCAGCTCTTCAAGTGATGTTATCTGTCTTATCACCTTTTTAAGTCCCTGCTTAAACATAAAGGTTGTTCCATAGCGAATAGCGGTATCTTCAATCTTACCTCTTGGGGCATTCTGGAATATCAGATCTTCAATTTCTCTGTTAATATAAAGGACCTCAAAGATTCCTGTCCTGCCCTTAAATCCTGATCCAAAACAGCTCTCACATCCTTTGGATTTCGGGATTTCAGGTGGGGGGTCCAATCCATACCTGCTGAAGATCTTCTTTTGCCTATCATCGGTTTTGACCTTAACATAGCACTCAGGGCATAGTTTACGAACCAGTCTCTGGGCAAGAACCATGCTAAGTGATGAAGCAAGCATGCCCGGACTGACTCCCAGGTCAATGAGTCTATTAATGGCTGATACAGAGTCATTGGTATGCAGTGTGGAAAGAACAAGGTGACCCGTAATTGAGGCACGCATTGCAAGCTCTGCGGTCTCATGGTCTCTTATCTCTCCCACAAGGATTACATCAGGGTCCTGTCTCATTGCCGACCTCAGTGCATTTCCAAAAGTAAGACCTGCCTTAGGATTTACTGCTGTCTGCCTTATTGTGGGAAGGACATATTCAATGGGGTCTTCTATGGTCATCACATTCAGGTGTGGACCTTTTATTGCCATCAGTGCACTGTAAAGGGTTGTTGTCTTACCCGAGCCTGTGGGGCCTGTTGTAAGCACCAGTCCATACGGTCTTTTGATAACTCTTAGAAACTTTGATAGGTCTTCTTTTTCAAATCCCAGGTCCAGAAGATTTCCTATGACCTTGCTGAATATAAGGAGCCTCAATACAACGGTCTCACCAAGATGTGTGGGAAATGTGGATACCCTTATATCTATTTCCCCTGTGCTCCCCTGATACCTGATGCGGCCATCATGGGGGATATTGGGATTAGATATATCAATATCTGCCATAATCTTATATCTTGTTATCATGCTCTGCTGGAACGATTTTGGAAAAAGGTATTCCTGATGCAGGAATCCATCAATACGGTAAAATGTCCTTACAAGGTTCTGATCCGGGACCAGATGAATATCACTTGCACCAAGCAGTATCCCCTTATCAATCAGAAGATGGGAGAGCTTCACAATATCATCTTCATGGGGCTCACCATCACCAGCAGATTGTATTAACTCCATTACATTGTTGTCTATGTTCTGACCCTTTTTAAAGTAGAGATCTATGGCATTTATTATCCATTCTCTTGGGGCAACAAAAGGAATAACCCTGCATCCGGTCATTCTTGCCAGTTTATCCCTGGCAACCACATCAAAGGGATTATTCATTGCAACTTTTATGGTGTTGTTCTCTTTTTCAAACGGGAAGACATTATAACTTGAAACAAATTCAGTGGGTATCTGATTGATGAGGAACTGATCCACACGAACATCAGAGATATTAAGGATCTGTGCTCCACTCTGAACTGCAACTGCCATCTGCAATTGTTCTTCATTTATCCATCCAAGTTTTAAGAGGACTTCTCCTACCATTATCCCTGTCCTTTTTGACTCTTCAAGGGCCTTTTCAAGCTGGGTTCTGTCAATGACTCCCATGTCAACCAATATGTCTCCAATCCTCTTTCTCATTCTATCACCCCTTAAATATTATATCAGGGATTGTTTGAAACATTAATGTATCTTTTTAAAAGATAGATTCTTTTTTTAACATCTCTTACAGTATCTGATGATTGGTCACTGGCATTGTTTAAAAATTTAATATAGTATTTCATGGCACGGATATATTTTTCACTTTTATCCAGTGCAACTGCCATATTGAAAAGGAGCACAGGGTCATCGGGATTCAACTTTTCAGCCTTTTTGTAATAACCCATTGCCTCATCCAATTTATTGAGCCTGCTAAGGGCAATGGCATGATGAAGATAGATATCAAAAAGAGGCGGGTCTTTTAATTTTTCTGCCTCCATGAGATGTTTTATCGCCTCATTGTATCTTCCCATGCCAATTTCCGCAACTGCAAGATTAAGCAATACCCTGGAATCTTTATTCTTATCCTTTAATTTATTGAGAAGTAAACAGGCTTGAGAGTATTTGGAAAATTTTAAATATATGGAGGATAGATTATAAAGTGCCTCATAACGGACTGGGTCCTTTTTAAGGACCTCTTTATACATCTTAATTGCTTTATCCAGATGGTTCCTCCTGTGATATTCTATGGCCTTTTTTAAGAAAACCTCCTCAATCCTTTTTTCATGATGCTCTCCCAACTCACCGGCCTCTTTTTTCTTAATACTTCTTTTAACCATATTCGGTTTTTTTATCTTTTTTATTTCCCCCTTTTCTAATTTACCTGGCTTTGAGTCATCTGTCTTCTCAGGTGTTATTTTTTTTATTGAATCTTTACTGACCTGGAATTTGCTATTGGGATTGGATTCTTTATTATTACTCTTTTTGGTTTCTTTTGTGACTGTCTTTCTTTGAATCACCTTAACGGGAATCATTGATTTAGATGCACTTTTATTAATATTAATAATTGGTTTCTTTTGACCCAAAAAAAGGAACCAGATAAGGAATGTATTTATACATAAAAATACGGAAGCAAAGATAAGATAGACTCTTTTCTTTTTACTTTTCCCTTTATATTTATGGGTTCTTAGAAGATTTATCTTTACTTTCTCATCGTTCCGTGTGTTTTTCTTCCTTAATGCTTCATTTAAAAGACTCATGAAAACTCCGTAAATATTATCCTTATCTTAGAACGACCTTAGCTTTAAATCCAAGCTCCATAATCTTTTTGGCAAGGGCTTCCGCTCCTTCATAAGTGACAAAACTCCCTATAAGAATCCTCTTATCTCCATTATCAATTACATAAGGGTCAAATTTCTTTTCTCTGAGCCGGATTAATATATCATTTAAGCTATTTTCTGAGGCATTTTGTTCAATAATGACAGTCCATGGAGCATTGATGATAATGGAATCATCCAAATGATTATTCTTTCTAAATTGTTCAGCTTCTTCCTTTTTATTGAATTTGCCGTAAAAGACACGAAACCATTCATTTCCATCTTCCAGCTCAATCTGATTCCAGTGGGCATCAATTCCCATCTCTTTAAAAATTTTTACTGCCTTAAGTGTCCTTGGAAGGGTCTTAAATGACCCCAGCAGGATTGTGTAGCAGGGAGAAGAATTATTTTTTTCAATCGAATTTAAATATGTTTCTTTATTGGAGTTTGAATCTTTAACTTGGTCTTTTTTTAGTTTCTTTATTACTTTGTTTGGTATCTTATTATTTTTATAAATAAAATTGCTTTCCTTGAATAATAGATTTTGGTTATTGAATTCATTGTATAAAAGTGTGGTTATTACAAAAAAGAACATAAATACAAAAGCAGATAGGAGGTATTTGCTTAATGGGCTTATGGAAAATAATCTCCCTTCCTTAGATGGTTCAATATCAAAATCAAGCTCCTTTAACTCCTTCAGGGCCTTTTT
>JALVMZ010000363.1 GCA_027032655.1 Desulfobacteraceae bacterium | reverse complement strand
ATTCAATAAAAAACCGTATAATCTTTTACATTCTTGTATATTTTGGCCCACCTCCACCTTCTGGTGGAACCCAGTTAATCTGTTCATAGGGATCCTTAATGTCACAGGTTTTACAATGGAGACAATTAGAAAAATTTAGCTTCATCCTCTCCTCACCTGTATCCTCATCCACCTCGATCTCATATACATTGGCAGGACAGAACCTCTGACATGGATTCTGATACTCCTCCTTACATTTTGTAAAACAGATATTCAGATCTGCAATCTTAAGATGTGGAGGCTGCTGTTCTTCATGGGTGGTGCCTGAATAATAGACATCTGTCTCCTTGTCAAAAGTAAATTTTCCGTCAAATTTTATAACTCTTTTTTGCTCATCTGTGGGGTTATCTGTGCCATAATAATCCTTCACCTTTTTGAGTGATATATAATCGGGCTCGGATTCAAGGCGTGATTTAATTATCTTTCCACCCAGGACATACTGGATACCACTTCTTATCAATGCACTCCATAGCCCCTTTTTAAAGGTCTGGTGGAAATTCCTTGACTTATAAAGTTCCTCTCCCACAGAACTCTCCAAAAGGCTCCTATCATATGAAGAAAGCATATTCTCTGAAAAATCTGATTTAATTAAGGCATTGAAGATTGTCTCAGCCGCAAGCATTCCTGACTTCATTGCCACATGGACGCCCTTTATCTTCTGACTGATAAAAAGTCCCCCCGCATCACCAATAATTACTCCACCGTCAAAACTCAGTTTTGGTATGGCAAAATACCCCCCCACAGGAACGGTCTTTGCTCCATATTGCACGATCTTCCCATCTTTTAAGAGTTCTGCAACTAATGGATGGGATTTAAATTTCTGAAATTCCATATGTGGATCGATGTATGGATCTTTATAATCAAGTCCAGTGAGAAGTCCTACGGAAACATGATTGTCCTTCATGCCATAAATAAATCCGCCACCATATGTCTCAGATTTATGTGGATATCCCATTGTATGGATTACATAACCAGGTTCAATCCTTCCCTCTGGAACTTCCCATACCTCTTTTACGCCCACCACATAGTTTTGCGGATTCCTGCCACTGTCCAGATTGAATCTCTTAATCAACTCCTTTGTAAGGTTACCCCTGGAACCATCCCCAAATACAGTTATCTTTGCCTTTAAATCTATCCCTGGTTCATAATTTGCCTTCTTCTCTCCATCAGGACCAATTCCTTTGTCTCCGGTTCTCACTCCCACCACCTTTCCATCCTCATAAAGGACCTCAGTGGCAGAAAAACCAGGGAAGATATCGATTCCCATCTCCTCTGCCAACTCCCCCATCCACTCAACCAGTTTTGAGAGTGAAATCACATAATTTCCATGATTATTAAGCGGTGGAGGGATAAAGGGCGCCTTAATCTTACCCGTCTCTGTTAAAAAACAGACCTCTTCACCCTTTACCTCACCTTCAATGGGTGCCCCCCTTTCTTGATAGTCAGGGATCAGTTCACGGAGAGAAACAGGGTCAATTACCGCCCCTGATATACTGTGGGCGCCCACATAGGCACCTTTTTCAAGTATAGCTATCATTACCTCATCCAGGGATTCACCTTTTCCTTCCTGTTCCACCTTTTTATTGTGCTCTTTGATTAGCCTTGAAAGATGAAGTGCACTACTGAGAGATGCAACTCCCCCTCCCACAAAAAGCACATCAACTTCCATTACCTCTCTTTCTTCCACCACCATCTCACCTCCAAAGCCTATAATTTTTAGTCCTGATTAAAATATGGTCATGCTAAATATCATAAAAATTTAAGTGATTCAATATTTTTGTGAAATACCTCACAAAAATAGATTCCAGCATAGTAGCCAACACAGTTGACTCAAATAATATTAAATATTAGCTCAAAAGGTATTAAAATTATCCGTTTTTAATTTCCTTTTGACTGATAGGCCTTTAAAAACTTCTCTTTATATTCTTCCTTCAATTTGAGGGTCTCTTCCAGCATAAAGATATATTTCAGATACTTAAAGGCAAATCTCATCAGGGCAATCTCATCTGTCTGGATATCTTCCAATTCCCGGTTATCAATTTCAAAAAAATCAAGCACATTTGTTGCCCTCAGAAATTTCCTGAAAGCATCCAGATCATAGCTTGCCATATAAAATAGCTTCTGTTTTGTCTCATCCATACTCTCCCCCTGAGGGTCTCTCCTGAGCTGTATCTCTTTCCACTCCTTGTTCATTTCATCATAAATATCAGCACCCTGATCAATCCTCCATTCCTCAACCGTCCATTCCCTGTCCTCACTGTATCCAAGACAGTTTTCATCTTTTATCAAAAAATAAAATTCTTCATTTACGATCTTATTCTCTTTCTGAACCCTCATAATTGCCTGTCCAAGTGGATAATACCTACAATTGGTTGGTCTGTCCTCATATATGGTGCAACCTTCCTCTGTGACAAAAGGACATCTCCTCTGCCCTTCTTGGCCCATCTTAAGTATTACATTAGGATGTTTGGAATTCTCGTCAATCTGAATGGTGGTATATTGTTTAAGAAACTCGCTTGAGGAGATTCCCAGCCTGTTTTTAATCCTCACAACATCATATGGAGTAAGCAGTATATCAGTGCTCCCACAACATCTGGTAAAACACCCGATTCCTTTATGACACATAAATTTAAATTTGCTTTTAAGGTTGAGTCTTACTGGTTCAACCATTCCAACATTAATCATATTAATACGCCCCCTTTAAAATTTCTAAATCCCTGTGATATGGAAAATAGTTTCCATATCTTTATCTTTCACCTTTATAATATCTTCAGCAAAGATCCTAAACCTGATCCATTGATATCCAAAATTTAACAACTCCTCCTCATCTTCCCTGATATTCTTTAATATATCCTCTTCAATTTCGTAAATCTCTAAGAATCTGGTCTCAAATATATATTTTTTAAATTGATCAATATTATAACAGGCAAGTATCATTTGCCTGGCACTATCCAGCTCGAGTTTATTTGTTTTAAAGAACTCATTATTGGTGATAACACTAAAAGCATCATTCATCCTATCATATACCTCTATTCCCTGAGCCCTCTTCCACTGTTCCACTGTCCATTCGGTTTTTTCCTGAAGGCCAAGGCAGGCCGGCTTCTCTTCCAGCATATAGACCTCTCCCACTGTTACATCTGGAAATATGGGATACATCCTGCATGACCAGGGTCTATCTTCATAGATACTACATCCATTGTCCTGGACAAAAGGACAGGTCTTCATCTGGTCATTCCTCATCTTTATTAGCACATATGGCAACCCCTCTTCTCCCTGAATTATAACAGTATATCTTTTCAGGAACTCATCTGATGTGATACCAAGTCTCTGTTTCATCCTGAGGACATCGTAAGGTGCAAGAAATATATTCACATCACGACAACAACTATTGAAACAGGAAAGCCCTTTATGGCATGCAAATTTAAAGCTCTCCCCTGGGGAAAGCATCCTAGTGTTCAAGCTACTTTTCATCACTTTTATTAACCAGCGTATCTATAAAATTAATAAGAGGGGCGACCACAAGGTCGCCCCTTGAAAAATTCTTTAAATGAATTCAAGAAAGAGAGACATTAACCAACACCTGAGACATCCTGACCTATCTTTGCTCCAGTTGGTGCTGTTACAATGGGAATCATTGGCCTTTCAATCACTTCCCACTCTCCCTTTTCCACATCATACTTCACATTTATAAATTTCTTCTCATCTTCATTTATCTGGAGGTAGTCATATTTATAATAGTATCCCGGCCATCTGGATTCCTTCCTCGCAAGCCTTGTCCTTGCACATGCTTCAGCAACCCAGTATCTGTGAATTGCCTCCCACGCCCTCATCAATTCATGAAGGTTACTGGCAGCAATCTTCTCAATGTCCTCTTTGCAGAAACTGAGTTTCCAGATTGCTGTTTCCAGCATCTTATCAGAGGTTCCGTATTCGGTCTCCCATCCACCGGCATATTCGCCCATAATCTTCTGTAGCCTGAACAGGAAATTATGAGGTGATATGTAATTGGGATTCACATCCGGGCTGGTGGTGTAATCTTTATACTGTTCATATAGGGCAATTGGTCTATAAACCTCTTCTTTCAGTTTTGCTACTGTGTCATCAGATACAGTGGGTTCAAAGTCCTTGTTATCATTAATGAACTTGATTGCTGATTTAGCCGCAATCCTGCCCTGGACATGGGAACCACTGGAGAACT
>JALVMZ010000362.1 GCA_027032655.1 Desulfobacteraceae bacterium | reverse complement strand
AATCCTCTGCTTTGAATATGCTACTGCCTCATCAATTGCCCCCTGTGCGATTCCAACCGCCTGAGCCGCACAAAACAGTCTGCTACCATCCAGTGCCCTCATCATATTGATAAATCCACTCCCCTCCTCTCCAATCATGTTCTCCTCGGGCACAGGAACTTCATCAAAAAACAGTTCCGAATTTATCGAGCCCCTCATACCCATCTTATTCTCATTTTTCCCATAGGACAGGCCATCAAATCCCTTTTCCATAACAAAGGCACTTATGCCTTTTGCCCTCTTGGCAGGATCTGTATAGGCAAAAACAGTGATTATATCAGCGACTGAACCATTTGTTATAAAACACTTCTGTCCTTTAATTACATATACTCCCTGCTTTCTTACAGCCCTTGTTTTCATGGAAAGAATATCAGAGCCTGCACCGGGCTCTGTTGCCGCAAACGCAATCAGTTTTCCCTCATTAAGTGATGGGAGATATTTATTTTTTAGTCTTTCCTCTCCACCATACAGGATAGGCAGCATTCCGTCTGCCTGGGCAATCAGAATCAGTGCAGAGGATGCACATACCCTGGCAATCTCCTCCAGTATCATTGAAAAAAGCAGGTAGCTGGCACCAATGCCTCCATATTTCTCAGGGAGGAGGGGATTAAGAAGACCATTTTCAGTAAATATTTTGACAGTATCCCATGGAAATTCCCCCTTTTCATCTATTTCAGATGCCCTTGGTTTTATGTGTTTCTTGCAAATACTCCGGACAGTATTTAGAATAAGCCTCTGTTCCTCTGATAATTCTTCCATAATACCATCCTTCCGTTATTTACAATTTTATGTCTCTTTCCTTGAGTAGCTCTCTTCCAATTACTATCCTTTGTATCTGATTTGCACCTTCAAATATCTGGGTGAGCTTTGCATCTCTAAACATCCTCTCCACAGGGTAATCCTTACAGTATCCATAACCTCCAAGGATCTGAACAGCGTCAGTTGTGATTTTCATGGCAGCATCACTACAAAAACACTTTGCCATAGAGGCAAGTTTGGTATTTCTTTTCCCCTGATCCCACATCTTTGCTGCACGAATGACCAGACCTCTTCCAGCTTCAATAAGAGTCCATGCATCGGCAATCATAAAAGATATGGCCTGATGTTTGATAAGAGGTTTTCCAAATGTCCTTCTTTCAATGGCATATCTCATTGCATACTCTACTGCACCTTCTGCAATTCCCAGTGCCAGGGCACCTACGCCTGGTCTTGACATATCAAAATCCTTCATTGCTATCAGGAATCCGTCCCCTTCTTTGCCAAGCATATTATTTACAGGCACCTTCACATCTTCAAGGATTACTTCCTGTGTATTGCTCCCCCGAAAACCAAGTTTGTCCTCTTTTTTACCCAGTATAACTCCAGAGGAGTCCATATCCAGGACAAAAAATGTAAGTTTCTCTTTTTCGGTCCTACAGAGAACAGATGAAATAGTTGCCACACCTCCATTTGTGGCAAATATCTTCCTTCCATTTAGAATATAGAAATCCCCTCTTTTTTCAGCCCTGCATCGTATGGATGCAACATCTGAGCCTGCATCCGGTTCAGTTACAAGATAAGCGGTAAGCTCCCTTCCACTTCCAAGCCTGGGATAAAGCGTCTTTTTCAGTGAAGGAGATGCACCTTCAATAATTGGAAAACTCCCCACAGCCTGTATAATAATCAGAATTGCAGATGATGCACATACCTTTGCAATCTCTTCTGTTATAAGTGAGAACATGAGGCATTTATCGCTTTTAAGGCCACCGTATTCTGTTGGTAGAAATATTTGAAGCAATCCCAGTTCTCCAAATAGATTAGCTATCTCCCAGTTAAATTCACCTGATTCATCTATACTCTTTGATATGGGAGCAATCCTCTCTTCAGCCAATCTTTTTACAGTTTCAATGATTAATCTCTGTTCTTCGTTCAACTCTTCCATGTTAAAAGATCCTATCATAGCGAAAACTTATTTCTTCTGCTGTCTTTTTTATGTGGTCTGCGTATTTTTTTAATCTCTTTTTATCTTTTAATCTGAATGCAGGACACACAACAGTAATACATGCCATTATTTTCCCTGAAGTATCCATAATTGGAGAAGATATCCTTGCAACCCCCTCTCTCATTTCTTCAATATCTACTGCAAAACCTCTTTTTCTTACATTATTGAGGTCCTTTTCCAGTTCATCAAGGCTCTGTATTGTTTTTGCTGTTAATTTGGGCAGACCAAGTTTTTTTATCACGGTTCTTAATTTCTGGGCAGGAAGTTGTGCTAAATAGACCTTTCCTGGTGCAGTTGCATGAAAATATGGCATTGCACTGCCTGGATGTGAATAAAGGTACAGCCCTTCAGGCCCTATTACCTGCTCAATTAGAACCAATTGATCCCTTATCCTTACATCAAGTTCTACTGTCTCTCCTGTTACCTCAGCAAGTCTTTTCAAATCATCACGAATAATTGACCTGAAATGAGATGTCTCCAGGAGAAAATTCCCCATTGACATAATCTTGAATCCAAGACGATATGTTCGTCTTTTATTGTCAAAGATGATATAGTCACGATCGGTTAAAACCCTTAATATTCGCCACAGAGATGCTCCTGGGATATTGAGTTTGGTGGAAATCTCAGAAAAGCTCATTTCATAAGGCTCTTCACTTAACAGCTCAATTACAGAAAGCCCCCTTTCAAGCCCAGGCACATAAGATGTTTTTTCCATATATGAAATATTTTTTTTCATATATGTATATTCAAACATGTTTATAATCATATGTCAATATGAATTTTTAAAAATTTAGCTTGAATCATCTCATCTTATCTTTCTTGACTCTACCATATCTATAAAATATACTCACACTTATTCCAAAACTGTGATATCTTTATAATCTTTTTGCATTACTTGGAGTGTCATGTTGAGGGATATGGTCCTTCAGGATGACCAAAAGGTATAGGATACATGGTTGATATTAATAAATTGTTAGAAGACCCTGAGATCAAAAAATATCATGTAAACTATCAGGCAGGCGAGACCATCTTTTATGAGGGGGATGATTCAAAAGATATCTATATCCTTGTATCAGGAGAGCTTGATGTCCTAAAAGGCAAAAGGATAATCTCTCAGATATCAGGCCAGGGGACACTCTTCGGTGAGATATCATACCTTCTAAACCAGGGCAGGACAGCCACCATAAAAGCAAGGACTGATGCAAGTCTCATAAAGATACCTGAAGAAAAGATTGAAGAATTTTTTAAGAGATTTCCTGAACTGGGCCCTGAGATAACAAAACTTCTGGCAAAAAGGCTGGATGAGGCAAGTTGTGTCCTGTATGGCCTTGATGAGTTCTGTGATCAGCTTCCCGATGCTGTTATCCTTATTAATAGAGAGGGCAAGATTATTGAATGGAATAAATCTGCAGAAAAGCTCTATGGCAGAGAAAGTAATCAGATGCGGCATCGCTCACCTGAGGAGATATATGAAGATCCAGATGAGTTTAGAAACTTCCTTGAGGAGGTTAAATCAAAACACTCCATTAAGGAAAGGATACTTAAGGTCAAACACCCATTAAAGGGAACACGATATATTTCCACAAGTATGACCCTTCTTTATGATGCCCATCAGAATCTTCAGTGTATTCTGTCCCTTGGAAGGGATGTTACATCAGTAAAGAGACTTGAAAAAAGATATAGAATATTTAAGACCTGGATTATCCCTGCAATTACACTTGGAATAATCATATTTTTCGGTATTTTTGTGCTTTATCCATATCTTACCAAGGGATATCTTCCGGCAGACATCAAAAAGGAAGAATTCAGAAACCAGATAACTAAAGACTACTTTATGTTACAATCATTACTATATCAACCTCTAATGGAGAAAAAGACAGGCGCAATAACAGAGATTCTTCAGAATTTCTTCAATATACAGGAGAAAAAGATATTATGTTATGATGGAATAGTGCTTCTTGAAAAGGGAAGAACTGTATTAAATGCAGTTTCAAGTGATGGAACCATTAACAAAGCACTTATAGGAACCACATATTCGGGAATCCCATTCCGGGGCCCGGAGGACTCCCTTCACAGAGTTCTTAAATTATACAGAAGAGATAAGGAACATCCCATGGGGAAAAAGCAGATAGAGATTGCATTTGAATTAAAAAATGACTCTAAAACCATAGGATGGATTCTATTTCAAATGAACATGGAAAAGATTAAAGATAGATATAACATCGATGAAGAGGATTTACTTAAACTTCGAATTAAAAAACCATGATACAGGGAAAAGCAAGCTCAATATATTTTTCAATAGAAGAAAAAGCAAAAGGACAGATTAATATCTATTTTAATGAAAGAATTGACAAAACAAATGTGAGCAGTATTTTGAATGAACTAAATGCGATTATTGATTCCTATCCAATCCATTCCTTAAATGTGGACCTGTCCAATGTCCAATACATGGATGATTATGGAACAAGCCTTCTCTTTACCATAAAAAATAGAGTTGAAAAGCATGATGGCAGGTTTAATATTGAGAATGTCCCTGAAAGGATAAGTAATATTTTCAACATCTTCAAATTTGATACCATAATTGAAGAAGTCCCCTTAGAGAAAACACCCCATCCTGATATATTCACGAGAATAGGTGAAGGCACTGTTAAGATTCTTCATGATATAAAATACATGATATCATTTATAGGCTCTATAATTATCAATATCATCTATGTTATGAGGCATCCCAGATCTTTAAGATTCGATGATACCATAATCTGTATGCAGAGGACGGGAGTCGATGCCTTACCCATAGTTGGTTTAATAAGCTTCTTGATGGGACTAATTATGGCCTTTATGTCTTCCGTTCAGCTTGAGCAATTTGGCGCAAACATATATGTTGCATCCCTTGTAAGTCTTGCAATGACAAGAGAACTGGGGCCAATAATGACTGCGATAATTGTGGCAGGCAGGTCAGGCTCTTCATTTGCTGCTGAAATAGGAACCATGAAGATATCTGAAGAGATTGATGCCCTCTATACAATGGGGTTTGATCCCACAAGATTTCTGGTAATTCCCAAGCTGGTCGCCTCTGTTATCGTGGTTCCAATACTTACCCTCTTTTCTGACCTCTTTGCCATACTTGGAGGCCTGCTTGTAGGGATAGGTATGCTGGATTTAACCGCAAATGCATATATTACTCAGACAATAAAAACCATTGGACTATTTGATGTATCATGGGGATTTATGAAAAGCGGAGTATTTGCCATCCTGATTGCATGGATAGGATGTTTAAGGGGATTCAGGGTAACCGGAGGTGCAGCAGGGGTGGGTCAGGCAACCACATCAGCAGTTGTCAGCAGTATATTCCTCATAATACTCACAGACTCCCTCTTTTCAGTAATACTAAGATACTGGGGCTAATCAAAGGGGCGGTTTTATGACAAGAAAACCCATAATTAAAGTTAGAGACCTTGTGGCAGGTTACGGAAAAAACATTATTCTTGATGGAATCAGTTTTGAGGTATATGAAGGAGAGATATTTGTTGTGCTTGGAGGAAGTGGATGTGGTAAAAGCACACTATTAAAACATCTGATTGGACTTGTAACCCCCATTTCGGGTGAAATATTAATTGATGGTGAGGATATATCCAGATGTGATGAAAAAACATACCAGAGACTTATTAAAAAATTCGGGGTTCTTTATCAGAGTGGAGCACTGCTTGGTTCAATGACAGTTGCAGAAAATATAGCACTTCCCATTATGGAATACACAGATCTTCCAAAAAACTTTGTTGACACATTGATTAGAATGAAATTGAATCTTGTCCATCTCAATGGATATGAGAATTATCTCCCAGCCGAATTGAGTGGAGGGATGAAAAAAAGAGCGGGGCTTGCAAGGGCCATGGCCCTAAACCCCAGTATCCTGTTTTTTGACGAGCCATCAGCAGGGCTCGATCCAATAACATCGGCGGAACTTGATAATCTTATACTTCACATAAATAGAAACTTTAAAACCACAATGGTTATCGTAACCCATGAACTTGAAAGCATATTTACCGTTGCACATAGAGTGATAATGCTGGATAAAAGAACAAAAGGGATAATTGCAGAAGGAGATCCCAGATATCTTAAAGAGCATAGTAAGAATCCCTTTGTTGTCCGGTTCTTCAATAGAGAGGCGGAGCTATAGAGAATTATGGCATCCCAGAGGACAAAATTTACAGTAGGACTTTTTGTTACAGCAGGCATAGTGTTATCCCTGGTGGTTATCATATGGCTCGGCATGTCCAGATTCCTTGAGAAGGGTAAATACTATGTCATATATTTTAATGAATCAGTTCAGGGATTGAATATTGATTCCCCTGTAAAGTATAGGGGAGTTGCAATTGGAAGGGTTGAGAGGATAGGTGTGGCACCTGATTCCAGACTCATTGAGGTGGTCATAAAAATAGAATCGGACATAACCCTGGGAAGGGATATGGTTGCCCAGCTAAAGGCAGTGGGAATTACCGGAAGCATGTTTATAGAGCTTGACAGGAGAAAAAAGGGTGAACCAGACCTTACTCCCAGAATAAACTTCCCCACAGAATACCCTGTGGTGGCATCCAAGCCATCGGATATCAGCAGGATAATTCAAGGCATTGATGATGTAATCAGGCAGATAGGAACAATTGACTTCAAAGGAATATCCAGAAAAATCAATCTTATTCTTGACAATTTAAATCGTATTACCGTGGATGCAGACATAAAGGGAATCTCAATGGATATAAGGAAGTCCCTAAGTAGTATTAATAATATATTAAACTCCGATAGGATTAAGAATATAATGAATTCCATTGAAAATGCGGGGGTATCCATAAATCAGGTTATTCAAAAAGCAGGCTCCAGAGTGGATGAATTAGGTGGGACAATAAAAAACATAGAAACCATAATCGAAGAGAACAGAACCAATATCAACTCTGCCATTAAGGGCATCTCCACTGCAACAGAGAAAGTAAACAGATTACTGGAAAATGGCTCTTTCCTGGTAAGGAACAGTGATAGCTCCATTCAAGAACTGAAAAACCATCTTATTATAATATCACGGGAGCTTGAAAGGGCGGCTCAGGGCATGAATCAACTCATTGAGACCCTGAATACACAACCACTTCAAATATTAACAGGGGAGGCACCATCAGATAGAGAAAAAAAGATTCTCAAAAAGGAATAAACGGGCTTCCAGAGGAGATAAGCTTTATGAAAAAACTACCTTTAATCTTTATGATTCTATTTGTATTGGCGATAAATAACACTTCATGTCTGAATCTAAGGAGTCAATCGAAGAGAATAAGTTATTACGCACTGGATAGTAGAAGCCCGAAAGTAGAGGGCCTCTCACCTCTTCCGTTTACATTGAAGATACTGCCCTTTTCTTCTATAAAACCATATAATACGCGGAGAATCATATATAAAGAGGGAAGATTCAATCTTGATTCCTATGCATACCATAGATGGATTGCGCCCCCTGGGGACATGGTCTCTCAGATCATAATAAGGGACTTTAGAGAATCCGGTCTCTTTAAAGCAATTATTTCTGGTAATGTCCCTCTTCCCTCATCCTTTTACTTAGAAGGAACTGTTGAAGACTTTCTTCATAGTGGTATGAAAGAAGAGGGGCGCGCAATATTAAAAGTAAATATTATCCTTTTTAAGAAAAAGGGATTAAATCCAGATATAATATTTCAAAAAACATACAGCGCCTCAACTCCATGTCCAGAAACCATGCCTGAAGATATTGCAAGGGCAATGAGCAGTTCAATGGAAGTGATTTCAAGGGATATCTTAATGGATATTTACAAGATAATTAAGGCTAAAAAAGATAATTAATATGCAAAAAGAACCTATTCCTATCGAAGTTTCATTTCCAGATAAAGGCTTTGAAAAATTCCTGTGTCTATGGCTTCTTTTGGGAGAAACATATAATATAATTGTGGATATCGGACCATCATCCACTATAAAAGCTGTTATTAATGAACTGAAAAGGCTGGGAGTTGAAAGAATAGACTATGTGCTCCTGACACATATACATCTTGACCACAGTGGCGGACTGGGAGATTTCCTGAAACAGTATCCTATGGCTAAGGTCATATGTCATAAAAAGGCCATCTCTCATCTAATCAATCCGGAAAGACTGTGGGAGGGATCAAAAAAGGCATTGGGGAATATAGCATTTATGTATGGGAAACCTGTCCCGATTCATGAAAATCATCTTATTCCTCATGACCATGCAAAGATAGATGGACTACACATCCTTGAAACCCCCGGACACGCATCACATCACATAAGTTTCATTTATCATAATAGACTATTTCCAGGAGAGGCCTGTGGAAATAGGTTCTCATATGATAATATAGATTATTTAAGACCCGCTACTCCGCCACCTTTCTATATGGACAGTTTTTTAAATAGTGTTAAAATCCTGGGTAAAGAAAAGAATATGGTTATGTATCTACCCCACTTTGGAAGGATTAGAGATTCGCACTCACATATCGATAAATTCAAATCGCAGGTTATTTTATGGAAGGATATAGTAAAAGGAATACTTTCAGATTATCCTGATGTAACATCAGAGCAGTGCCTTAAAAAAATTCTGGATAATGACCCTGAATTAAAGGGCTTTGAGTCTCTTTCACATGATATAAGAAAAAGAGAACTATTCTTTTTAAAAAACTCTATTTCAGGTTACCTCAATTACCTGAGGAGAGATATTGCTGATTCCTGAATACAACCAGAACTATCATTTCAGAGAATCATCCTATTGAGAGTTTTGCAAAAATGATTCATATTCCGTTTGTCATCCTGAGTCATCCTTTATTCGTCATCCTGAGGGTGTCTGAAAGACACCCGTTGGATATATGAGATGCTTCGGGGCTTCGCCCCTCAGCATGACATATAAGGTAATTCAAGATATAGGTTGAAAAAAGATATCATTTAATTGAGTTTTGCAAAGCTCTCCTATTCCCGTTGACATTATTCCACAAAATTATTATTATTGAAAATAAATTGCAATTAGGAGCTATTTATGACAGATGAAATAGAGACTTTCAGGGCCTTTATATCAAAAAAGGGCCTCAGGAATACCCCCGAAAGGGAAGAGATAATCAGAGAGATATTTTCTATTCAGAAGCACTTTGATGTGGATGAACTATATCTCAGATTAAGAAATAAAGGGAGCAAGGTATCCAAGGCTTCCATATATAGGAATATTCCCCTTATCCTTGAATGCGGACTTATAAGAGAAGTCTGGCATGAAGACGGTCATATGCATTATGAACAGATTTACGGGGCAAGGCATCACTGTCACCTCAGGTGTGTGGAATGTGGAAAAGTGATCGAATTTGTGGATGATGAGATAAAGTATATTGAAAAGAGACTTGAGAAAAAATACGACTTTAAAATAATAGACCATCGCCTTGATGTTAAGGGTTATTGTAGTAAATGCAGAAAGGCATTAAAGATGGATGGGAAATAATATCAGGAGGCAATCAAGGATGGACAGGGAGAATCTATTTGAAAGAGAAAACTTCAAAGCACTTATAAAAGATGACAAGATAGGCAGGATTGAAGACCGTATGAAAATCATTGACGCATTTCTTTCCACAGAAGAACATGTAACCCTGGGAGAAATGCTACAGATATTAAAGGAAAAAGGACTGAATTATGAACCTGAATTTGTAAGGGAATGCATGAATAGGTGGGTAGAACTGGGATTTGCTCAGAAAAAGGTCTTCGAGGGCCAGCCTCCCAGATATGAACACAGACACCTTGGAAAACATCATGATCACCTTATATGCACCAAATGTGGCAGGATAATTGAGTTCAGCAATAAAGACATGGAACAATTACAGCTCAGGATTGCCTCCCAGCATGGATTTCACATGTTACAGCATAAAATGGAGATTTATGGGATATGTGATCAATGCATGGCCAAGAGAGAACCGGTGCTTCCCCTTGCCATGGTAAAAACAGGTGAAAAGGTTGCGGTAAAATCTATAATGGGAGGAAAATCAATGAGAATCAGGCTTAAAGAGATGGGAATAAAGCCAGGAACAAATCTTGAAGTAATAAATAATGATGGTCCTGGCAGGATAATCATAGGAATTGGAGCAACACGATATGCCCTTGGCCGGGGCATATCACAAAAGATAATGGTGTCATTGATAAATTAAAACATAATACCTACCCATGTTCAGGCAAGTCTTTTAAGCAGGTCTCTCAGATGATCCCGCACCTTACGCACCAACCTTTCAAGAGGGCTTCGATAAGTGTATATTCTCATCCGTGTGGGAGATACTCTCTCAGGATTATGTCTTAACCTGTATTTAGTCACTCCATTTAAATCATCCAATATGAAACGACGATAGATAAAATTTAATGGAAAGAACCTAAATTCACTTTCAAATATGGCAGATGACCAATCTATTATATATGGATTCCCATCATTACCCATAATAACATTACCTGCCCTTTTCAAATCACAGTGAGCGACCCCTCTTTTGTGGATTGTATCCACCAGTCTGTCAAATTTTACAAAAAAATCATCATGGATATTCATTCTTTTTTCTATCTCTTCGATGGGCTTTCCCTGAACTTCTTCAGTTAAGAGGGTGAGTCCATTGTATGAGCCATAATAATATGGCACCCCTTCCACACCCCTTAATCTCATATATGCCTTTTTTTCCCTCCATATAAGGAATCTCCCCACGATATTTCTATAGAAAAAGCCATTTAATCTATAGTCCTTAACAACAGCCCTCTTGCCATTTACTTCAACCACCCAGACCAGGGGTCTTGTGCTCGAAGGGTATCTGAGGACTTTCTTTATCAATTTCTCACTCCTTCCCATACCAACATCACATAAGGAACATAGGACCTGAAAAATACATAATCTGGCTGAATCTTATGAGTATTTATAATAAGCAGAACATGTCCCTTCACTTGACACCATACAGGCACCAATTGGATTTGATGGGGAGCATACCTTCCTAAAAAGAGAGCATTCCGGGGGCTTCAAGATACCCTTCAAGACCTCAGCACATCTGCACCCAGGAGGTTCTTTGGCATCTCTTACATTTATCTCAAATCGCTCCAAGGCATCAAAATCTCTGTAATCATCCCTTATCCTCAATCCACTTTCAGGAATAAATCCCAGACCTCTCCAGTTGGAATCGCATGGCTCAAATATCTGATTCATTATTTTAATTGCCTCGGGATTACCCTCAGGTCTGACAACCCTTCTGTATTGTATCTCTGCTTCTGCCCTGCCCCCCTCAATCTGATCAACGAGCATAAATATACCTTCCATTATATCCACTGGCTCAAAACCCACGATAACACATGGTATCTTGTATCTTTTTACCACTTCCTTGTAAGGGGATAATCCTATAATAGTGCTCACATGCCCGGGACAGATAAATCCATCTATCTTAAGCTCCCCATCTGAAATAAGGGCTTCCATTGCAGGTGGAAGTAATTTATGGACAGAGAACACAGAGAAGTTCCTTATATTCTTTTCCCTTGCCACCTTAATTGCTCCTGCTACAGTTGGAGCTGTTGTCTCAAAACCTATTCCCAGGAATACCACCTCTCTATCAGGATTCTGCTGGGCAATATCCAGTGCATCAAATGTAGAATATACAACCCTTACATCAGCCCCCATCGCACTTTCCCTCTGGAGACTTGACTCACTTCCCGGCACCCTTAACATATCCCCAAAAGTTGTAAGAATAAGCCCCGGGACCTTAGATAGTTCTATTGCCCTATCTATATCCTCCATTGCTGTTACACAGACAGGGCATCCTGGCCCTGATATTAGTTCCACCCTATCTGACAATAAGGACCTGATTCCATACCTGAATATGGCCATGGTATGTGTTCCACATATCTCCATAAGTCTTATATCCTTGGTTACAGCGCTATTAATTCTCTTTGTTAGCGTGGAGACAATATCTCTATCTCTATACTCATCAAGGTATTTCATAGTAGTGCACCCTTTCTGGTTAATCTATTTATAACCTCTTTTGTCCCGGGAGAGAGTCTTCCCACTGTTTCTTCAAAATCGCCCATTATCTTTTCAATGGTGAAAAACCTCCCCTCCGTTGCTTCATCCCTGTTAACAACTATATCTCCATCATAGTTACATAAGTATAGCCTGGTAAACTGGGTCTCAAACTCCGTGCTGAACAAAAACTCATCCACCTCTTTCAATAGGACACCCTTTATTCCCAGCTCTTCATAAAGCTCCCTTTTTGCTGCCAAATCATAATCCTCTCCTGCCATTACATGACCGCATGCGGAACTCTCCCACATCCCTGGATAAAGCCTCCTGTCATCCCTTCTTTTTTTCAGAAATATCCTCCC
>JALVMZ010000361.1:389-1282 GCA_027032655.1 Desulfobacteraceae bacterium | reverse complement strand
ATATAATAGATGGTAGTTTCAGGGATGCGGTTATCCGGTATCTCAAATCATCTTCCATTATACAAGAGATATTCAGGATTGAATATCTGGATAGTCTGGATAAGATGATCAAACATCCCGGTCTTATGTATTTGAATCTTTTAGGCCTTGCTCTCTGGTATGATGTTAATTTCAATGGCGTGCCAGCAGAAACACCTCTGTCAGATATACTGAATTACAGATGGACAGAAAAGGATTCCAGGCCTTTGTAGATAATTGAAACCATGGAATATTCCATTGATAGTATGCATGTGTTAAAAGATGTAATAAAGGGGAGAAGGAGTATAAGAAGATATTATGATAAAAAGGTTCCAGTTGAATTAATAAAAGAGCTTTTTTCAATCGCTTCTTATGCTCCCAGTTCATGTAACCTTCAGGCATGGCATTTTGTATTTGTGGATGATGAAGATATAAAAAGAAAAGTTATCACCAGAGGGAAGGTCAATAAACAGGCACTTAAATCCCCATGCCTTATTATTGCAGCTTATAACAGAAATGTAACCAGAGAGCACTATGCCAATTATCAATCTCTTGCGGCTGCAATTCAGAACTTCCTTCTTCTTGCCCATGCAAATGGCCTGGGAACCCTCTGGTTATGTAACTTTAAAGATGAAAAGGGGATAAGGGAGGTCTTAAACATTCCTGAAAAATACAGAGTCCTTGCTCTGATAGAGGTTGGTTATCCTGCGGAAAAGCCGAAGGTCCCGGTGAGGAGATCCATTGATGATTTCTTTTCCATAAACAGATACAAATCTGAAAATGATATACCTGATAATACTATTCTTGAGAAATGGACCTGGAAAAATGTTATTAACTGGCAGAGACAGTATGCATGGAGGGGATATCCTCTTGAG
>JALVMZ010000361.1:0-379 GCA_027032655.1 Desulfobacteraceae bacterium | reverse complement strand
CGGAGGAGAAAGAAAAGCTGTCAGAATATATTTTATCCTGTATGAGTAAAGATTCCGCTATAGAAATCTTTACCTTTAGTGGATACATAGGAACGGAAATAAATAAAAATAATGCTATTTTAGATTTTCACTTTGCTGATGAATCAATATATGAGGTGGCAAGAAGATTTAATCCATTGATGGATGAACGAAATATTATTGTAACTGAAAGTATTCAAAATATTGATTCAGAGAAATATAAAAACTACATAATATTAAATAAATTAGAACATATGTCGGATGATAAAATCAGGGAAATTGTAAGTAAACGAATGGCATTAAAAAAAGGAATTAATAACCTTAATAAAGAATTAAAAAAAGTCCCCGAAACAGATAAACC
>JALVMZ010000360.1:649-1282 GCA_027032655.1 Desulfobacteraceae bacterium | reverse complement strand
ATTAATGAGACCATGCGTCTGAAAAACGAAGAGAAGATACATACCCTGGCTTCCAAGATTTCAGATGAAATGCTTAAAAGTTGGAAAGTAAGAAAATTCTACCCACTCCAGAATGGAAAAAAAGTAGCGAATTTCGGTGATGAGAGACATTACTATTATGAAACCAAAGAGAATGAGGTTTCCAAGTCTTATCATGTAGGATATGATCTGGCAAGTACAAAAATGGCAGCGATCAAGGTATCTAACTCTGGTACAGTGGTCTATGCAAATGAAAATGGCATTTATGGTAATATGCCTATGATAGACCATGGTCTTGGACTTTATACACTCTATGGACATTGTTCTCAACTGCTTGTAAAAGAGGGTGACAAAGTGAAATCAGGGCAGACGATCGCAAGAACAGGTATGTCAGGACTTGCACTCGGGGATCATCTTCATTTCGGAATATTGGTGCAAGGAATTGAAGTTAGACCCATAGAGTGGTTCGACGGAGGTTGGATCAAGACGAATATAGATGATGTATTCAGGACTGCGGATAAGATCATTTCCGGGAAGTAAAATCAATATTGGATTCACAAATAATTCACAGTTAAGTGATAGACTTGTATAATGAATGTTATTTGAGTATAATAT
>JALVMZ010000360.1:0-639 GCA_027032655.1 Desulfobacteraceae bacterium | reverse complement strand
TCAGTAGATGCAGGTATTGTATTTTATCGTGAAGATCTGGCACTGAGCATCCCTCTCTCTCCCTCTTCTGTGATCGATACACGTATGGCAACGGTCATTGGTGGCGATAAAGGCTTCATCTCTACAATTGAGCATTTTCTCTCAGCGATCTATGCTTACGGTATAGATAATCTTCGTGTTATCGTTGACGGGAATGAGATGCCTATCATGGATGGTTCATCTATCTCCTTCTGTCTTTTGCTTGATGAAGCGGGGATCAAAGAGTTGGATGCACCTAAAAAGATCATTTGTGTGAAAGAACCTGTTGAAATACAGGAGGGTGACAAGTTCGTACGGCTTTTACCGAGTGATACAGCCTCTTTTGATTTTAAAATTAAATTTGATCATCCGGTCATTGGTGAACAGAGTGAAAAATTTGTATTCAGTACACACAATTTTGTTGAAGAGATCGCAAGAGCCAGAACATTTGGATTCGCTAAAGATATCCAGTACCTTCAGAGCCAAAATCTTGCACTTGGTGCAACTTTGCAGAATGCTATAGGATTGGATGACCATAAGGTACTCAACCCTGAAGGACTGCGTTTTGACAATGAATTCGCAAGACATAAGATATTGGATGCTATGGGTGACATGATGGTC
>JALVMZ010000359.1 GCA_027032655.1 Desulfobacteraceae bacterium | reverse complement strand
TCATGATAATCCTTATAAATAGTGGAACTGCAATCCAGAGCACCATAATGGGTGGGATCAGTAGTGCCTGCCTCATATATACAATGGCAAAAAGCAGAACAATCAAAGGAAAAAGAATGAGCACAATCTCCCACTTTTCACTGTTGCCTGTTATACTTAGAAACTCCCATGTGGCTATAAATGATGTAACAATAAGAAGTAAGTGAAATATTAAGGGATTTGAATAACCTATTATATAAATGAGGACAGGAATTAAAATAATGGCGGTAATCCATCTCTTAATATGCATCTATCTCAGCTCCACAAGGGGAGATTTATTTCTGAACCCCCTTTACCTGTTCTCCTGTCAGTCCAAATCTCCTCTCCCTTTTCTGATATTCCAGTATAGCATCAAGAAATTCACTTTTTCTAAAATCAGGCCAGAGGGTAGGAGTTATGTAAATCTCCGTATATGCAATCTGCCAGAGCAGAAAATTACTTATCCTGAATTCCCCACTTGTCCTTATCAGCAGGTCAGGATCCGGCATATCATATGTATGTAAAAATCCGCTTATGATGTCTTCAGTTATCTCCTCAGCCTTCAGGTCACCTGATTCCACCCTCTTTGCTATCCTCTTAACAGCGTCGGTCAATTCCTGTCTTCCACCGTAGCTAAGTGCCAGGGTAAGGACCATATCACTGTTTCGGGATGTCTTATCCATAACATCACTAAGGGTCTTTCTTACATCATTGGGCAATTTATTTATAAATCCTATGGTATTGAGTCTTATCCCATTGTCCAGCATCTCACTGAGTTCCTGTTTCAGATATCTTTTTAGCAATCTCATCAGTGCCTGTATTTCTGTCCTGGGTCTGCCCCAGTTCTCTTCTGAGAAGGCATACAGTGTGAGATAGGAGATACCTATCTCTCTACTGGTGGTTACAATCTCTTTTACAGACCTGGCACCTTCCTCATGCCCCCTTATCCTGTTCAATGCCTTTTTCCTCGCCCACCTGCCATTTCCATCCATAATAATTGCCACATGGCGTGGAATATTTTGGGGATCAATATCTTTTATGTCTGCCATATTTCACCATCCTGCTAATATCATCAATAGAGATTTACAAAAGGGGAAAAATAAAATCACCTTGTTGGACTAAAGGGCTGATTAAGGGCCATAAATGGGGCAGGTTAAAATTCCATTATCTCTTTTATCTTATTTTCAGTAAGTTCCTCCACCTTTTTAATGAATTCGTCTGTGATCTTCTGCACTTCTTCCTGTCCCCTATACATATCATCTTCAGATATCTCTTTTTCGTTTTTGAGCTCTTTTAACATCTCATTTGCTTCTCGTCTGTGATTCCTTATTGAGATTTTACTCTCCTCTGCCATCTTTTTTGCAAGCTTTGCCAGATCCTTCCTTCTTTCTTCTGTAAGAGGTGGAATATTAATCCTGATTATCTTTCCATCATTCATTGGGGTAAGACCGAGCTCTGATTTTAGTATGCTCTTTTCTATCTCTCCTATAATTGACTGATCCCACGGCTTTATAGTAATCAATCTGGCTTCGGGCACTGATATGGTTGCCACCTGTTCCAGGGGCATCTGGGTGTCATAACATTCCACCTTTATACCCTCAAGGAGAGATGAATGCGCCCTTCCTGTCCTTAGCTTATTAAACTCCCTTTTAAGTGCCTCAATTGATTTATTCATCTTTGTCCGCATCTCTGAAAGAATCTCTTCTTTCATTTTACCTCTCCTGATATTATTGTTCCCACCCTATGGCCTTGGACCACCTTTTTTAAATTACCCGACTCTTTTATATTAAATATTATTATTGGAAGATTCTTTGCCATTGCAAGTGATACTGCCGTCATATCCATTACCTTCAGTTCTCTTTTCAAGACATCTCTGTAAGTCAACTCATTAAAAAACTCTGAATCTGGATCGGTTACAGGATCTGATGAAAAAACTCCCTCAACCTTTGTGCCTTTTATAAGGGCATCGGCATCAATCTCAAGTGCCCTCAGTGCTGCCGCTGTATCTGTTGTAAAATAAGGATTCCCTGTTCCACTTGCAAAGATTATCAATCTTCTTTTTTTAAGGTGCTTGAGTGCCTTTCCTCTTATATAAGGCTCGGCAATCCTGTTCATGTCAATGGCTGTCATTATCCTGGTATCAACACCTGTGCTATTGAGAAGCTCACCCAGGGCAACCGCATTCATCACTGTAGCAAGCATTCCCATATAATCAGCTGACACCCTGCTTATACCGTATTCTCCTGCAGAAAGCCCCCTGAATATGTTTCCTCCCCCAATTACAATCCCTAATTCAACACCCAGATGATGAATCTCAGCAAGCTCTCCTGCAATCCTTTTCAAGGTTGCAGGGTCTATACCAAATGCCCTATTCCCCATCAGGACCTCTCCACTCAATTTTAAAAGCACCCTTTTGTATATGGGGGATTGTTGTGCCATTTTATGCTCTTCCGGAGATTAAATATCAGGCCTCTTCACCCAGTTGATACCTGACAAACCTGCGTATCACGATATTTTCACCTGTCTTTGCTATCATCTCATTTAATAAGTCCTGAACTGTGATATCAGGGTCTCTAATGTAAGCCTGCTCAAGGAGACATACCTCTGAATAGAATTTCTTCATCTTCCCTTCCACAATTCTCTCAATCACCTTTTCCGGTTTTCCTGACTCCTTGGCCTGGGTCATGTATATCTCTTTCTCCCTTTCAATGACCTCCTGGGGGATACCTTCCCTGTCCACTGCTATGGGGTTGGTGGCAGCTATCTGCATGGCAATGTTTTTTGCAAATTCAGTAAACTCCTCTGTCCTTCCTGTAAAATCGGTCTCGCAATTTATTTCTACCATTACCCCAATCTTGCCTCCAGCATGAATGTAAGACTGGATCTGTCCTTCTGATGTGGTCCTTGAGCCCCTTTTCTTTGCTGTGGCTATACCCTTTTTCCTTAAAAGGTCAATTGCCTTTTCAATATCACCATCTGTCTCCTGAAGGGCCTTCTTGCAGTCCATTATACCCACACCTGTCTTCTCCCTTAATTCCTTTATAAGAGATGCTGATACTGCCAATTTTATTACTCCTCCTCCATTTGTTGTTGATTGGTTGTCTGATCCTGCTTTTTCGTAACCACTATTATTTCAGGACCTTTCTCCTCTCCTTCTTCCCCTTCTTCATGGGATGCTTCCTCTTCTGTTGGTTGTGGACCCTCACCTCTTGCCTCAGCTTCTGCCTTTAACCTCTCCTCTGCAATACTGTGCCCTTCGATACATGCATCAGCTACCTTGGAACAGAATAGCCTCAATGCCCTTATTGCATCATCATTTCCAGGTATTATATAATCTATTTCATCAGGGTCACAGTTTGTATCTGTTATGGCAACAACTGGAATTCTCATCTTCCTTGCCTCTCTAACTGCTATATGCTCTTTTTTGGGATCCACTATGAAAAGGGCCCCCGGGAGTTCATCCATGTCTTTTATTCCTCCCAGGTTTCTATGGAGTTTAACAAGCCTCTTTTCCATCCTCATTATCTCTTTTTTACTGTATTTATTGATTGTGCCATCCCTTTTCATTGCCTCAAGTTCTTTCAGTTTGGCCACACTCTTTCTTATGGTCTGAAAATTGGTAAGTGTGCCTCCAAGCCATCTGTTTGCCACATAGAACATCCCACATCTTTCGCTCTCTTCAATTATGGAATCCCTCGCCTGATTCTTTGTGCCCACAAATAGCACAGAGTATCCATCTGCCACCGTATTTACCAGAAAATCATATGCTATCTGCATATACTTTACGGTCTTTTGAAGATCTATAATGTGGATACCATTCCTGGCCCCAAAAATATAAGGCTTCATCTTGGGATTCCATCTCCTGGTCTGATGCCCGAAGTGGACACCGGCCTCCAGAAGCTCCTTCATGGTAATAGATAATGGCATTTAAACCTCCTGTTTTCCGGGGTCACCCCCTGTCCTGGTTATTCCTCCGTTCAGGTATCGTCCAATCACCAGGAACAGACCTGAACGTGTGAAATTATCAGAGAAAATCTCCCAAAAATTACAAAATTAGAATTTATAATATTATTAATGGACTATATCAAGAGAAAAATTCAATCTGATCCAATCAATACCTATATTTATAAAATCAGGAGATTCCTCAGATTAGTTTATCATTAAGTTAAATTTTATAGAGGCTATCCGGGTCTTTGTTTCCGCTGGAGAGGCCTCCCATCCCGCCATTCG
>JALVMZ010000358.1 GCA_027032655.1 Desulfobacteraceae bacterium | reverse complement strand
TATTGACTCCGGAGAAAGTTGAAATCCCCATACAATACAGGATGAAGAAGAACCATAACAGATGGATGGTTTATGATATTATTATTGAAGGTGTGAGTCTTGTTAATAATTACAGGGCACAATTCAAGAGTATCATTATGAGGTCATCTTACAGGGGACTTATTAAGAAATTAAGGGAGAAGGTCGAAGAGAAATAATATAGAAAGGGGATGACCCATGAAAAAAAGTATTTGTTTCTTTAGTTTCATGATTTTAATGGTTTTGATACTCCTGTTAAGGGTCCCTTATGTATTTAGTGGGTCCACGGATATTGAAACTGAAGCAAGTGCCATTGAACCCTTTATTTCCATTGAGTTGAAAAATCCCATGATGGAAGACGACATCCAGTTTGCCATGACAGGAGATAAATACCTGCTGGAAGAGCCCCACGAAGCCCAGGAGAATATGATATCTGATCCCTTGGAGCCGTTTAATCGGTTGATGTTTAATTTTAATGATAAATTCTATTTCTGGTTCCTGAAACCCGTGTCCAGGGCATACAGGGCAGTTGTTCCCAATGGAGTTAGGGTGGGAGTCAGTAACCTGTTTTATAACCTGCTCTATCCTGTGCGGTTGGTTAATTGTATTCTGCAGGGCAAACTCAGGGGCGCATGGGATGAGACTGTCCGATTTATTGTGAATACCTCAGCCGGTATGGGCGGGGTAGTGGATGTGGTAAAATACAGCCCGTATCTTAAGGATATGGAGGTTCATAATGAGGATTTTGGTCAGACATTTGCTGTCTGGGGGATGGGACCTGGCCCTTATATTGTCTGGCCAATACTTGGACCATCAAATATAAGAGATACCTTTGGATTAATCGGGGATACATTTGCTGATCCACTGAATTATATGGTCCCAAAGACAAAATATTATCTGGCCATCAGGGGGTATAAGGGTGTAAATAAGACATCTCTCACCATTGGTGATTATGAAGATATAAAAAGATCTGCCCTTGATCCATATGTATCAATAAGGGATGCATATTTTCAGTATAGAAGAAATCTCATAAGAAAGTAATACCCTTAGTATTCAATTCCCTTTCTTGCGGAAATCCCTCTTTGAAAAGGGTGTTTTACTTCTCTCATTTCAATTATACGATGGGCCTTTTTCATTACTTCAGGATGAGCCCCCCTGCCACTCAATATTAGATTAATCCCGGGGGGTTTAATGGATATCATCTCCTTTACCTGTTCTGGTTGTATTAGTCCATAATATATTGCAATATTTATTTCATCCAGCACAATAAGTTGATATTTATTGGAGGAAATGTCTTTGAGGCCTTCCTCCCATGCCTTCCTGGCAGCGTCTTTGTGTTTTTGCCCGATTGCACCATGTTTGGGAAATATAAATCCCTCACCCATTGTCTTAATATCAAGGAATGGCAGCCTTTCAATTGCCATAACCTCTCCATATGCCCTTGGGGATTTGATGAACTGAAGTATAAGTGATCTGATCCCTGTGGATGACATAAGAAGAGATTTTCCAAGGCAATAGGTGGTCTTGCCTTTACCTGTCCCTGTTATAATCTCAACGGACGCAGTCAATTTATCTGTCACATCCATATTTTTATTTTCTGATTTGCTTATTTGCATATCAGTTACAAGGTCGGCAATTTCAATTAATCTTTCATCAGCCATGGGACCTGATAGCACAAGCTCAATACCTTCATCGATTTTATTAATCAGTTCACTCAATTCTTCTTTTTTAATGATATTTTTGTGACACACCCCATTAATTCCGTTCAGGATTACCATGTCATAATTTCTGCTTAATATTGCAGAGCAGGCCTTTTTAAAAAGGGCCCGAATGGAGAGATGGTCTTCAGATGAGTGTTCAATGGTAAGATAAGGCTGTAGGAGACGGGATGCATTATGCGCCCCGTCCATCCATTTGTGGTCACTGAAGCATGCAATATAGACCCTGAAACAGTGTCCCACCGCCCTCAGTGCAAGCCCAATGGGTGCATAATTCATATCTTCATGCCTTGATGTATATACCTGTATCATAATATAACCGGGTCGTCCTTAAATAGCTAATAAAGATAATGCAGAACTTTACAAAACACAATGAAAAATTATTTTATGATTCATATCGTAATTTCAGTTTAATGAATATGTTCTTATTATACACTTCAGGTGCCCAAAGCCGCCTGGTGAATTTTCTGTTAAATATCCCTGCCTTTACCTACTTATTCCCAGAAAGGGGGGATACTGCTCCACTATGTTTTGATGTTTCCATTTGCTGCGAGGCAAGGAGGAGATCCAATACAGCATGATAGGCGTTTTTTATGTTTTTTTAATAAATAGTTTATAATTGACTGAACATAATTGGGACATCTTTTAATTTCCCTACCTACCAGTCTTCATCACCCAATACTCCAATTAAAATCACTCCCCCATAGATATACCTTCTTCAAGTATGTTTTATCTTATCTGTTTTTAACGCCTTGGGTCATTTGCCGCTGTCAATCCGCCAGCCCGAAAGACGCAGCGGATTGGTGATCTGGTGCACCCAATTTTTATATTTGAAATTTTTTTGATCCATCAATTCTTTTAGCAATTGAAAGTAATCTATCATAAGTAGCAACAGGTGTAATATTATAAAGGCTGTCTCTTTCTCTTGATGCTCTTTCTTGTGAAGACAATGATGAGCTTCTTCCAATAACTATATGAAAATTATAATCTACATAATTCTGAATGTCTGATATTTCAGCGGAGCCAGAAGAATATCCTTTATGCCCTGGAACATCGTGATGCCATATAGCAGGGGCTTTAGCTTTCTCCAAAATTTTTGAAAAACTTTTGCGCAAATATGATTCATTAATAAGAATCCACTCCCTCCTTTCAGAAATTTGTTTTTCCGCTAGTCTATACTGCTTAGTTTTAGTTCCATCTCTATTATACAATTTATCAGTAGGCGCCTTAAGTTCAATAAAGATTGCGTGCCAATTAATAGAATCAGAACTGATTATTAAAAAATCAGATCTGAAGTCACTACCCAACTTGAATTCTGGTATACAGATATGGAAATTCCATGCTCGATTAAATGCCATTATTACAAGTTCTGTATGCTTCTTCAAAAAACGATGCAATTTTCTTTCACCATGACCACTATTTAATAGATCAGATAAGTCTTTTGCGATTGAATACATTGCCATCGTAAATATTATTTGAGATGTAATTACAAAAGTCACCAGCGGTGGTTAGCCGTCCGCTGAATTGCCCTTGTTATGATCATCTTTTTGTATATCATCAAAATTATACTCAATCAGATACTCTCCCTGATTGCAACGATAAAGTGTCCTTGGCTGTAACTGATGTTTTATTCTGTGAAAATGCTCGACTGCGTTAGAGAAGCCGTCTTTATCAGAGTAGTCACGGCAAAACCACTCCCCTTCTTTATACTTGTCTTCCCCGAGCTCTATTACCAACGGAATATTATGTTTGGTGCATTTGGATTTATTATTCTTATCCGGCCACTCTGCTGGTCCAGCGAAAAATTTGCAAGATGAGCAGTCAATACCTGCAGATTCCCATTTTGCTGTATATGAAAATGTATCTTTTACCGGCATATTTTTTCCTCCTAGCGACCAAGCTCAGTGGTTTTGTGAAGCGAAGCTGAACAAAATCCACTGCAGCGCATTGTTAGAAGCTAATTTTTTAATTTAGAATATTTTTTCACAATTTTCCAAAGCACATTCGCTAAATGAAAGGTAATACCTACTGAAAATACAACAACTACACAAATTGCCGTTTTTACGGAATTATATTTATAGATGTTTCTCTTGTAGAGATGAAAAACTTCATTAACTATATTAATCGCGTCTGGAATAAAAATTATAGAGACAACAAGGGATGAAAAAAACAACGGAACAGCACGGGACCATAGTATTTTCTTGACATACGCTAATGGCCCTGGTCTATCCTGACTATGTATAGGGACTTCTGTTTTTATAGCTTCCGACAACTCAGGATACCATAGCGCATAAAGCACGGTTACTATGGTCAGAAGAAGGCTTGCAGCAGATAAAATATCACCCATAATGGTATTTAATCTCTAACGCCAAACTTTTCACATAGGCGTGAATAAGATGATGCCTTGATTTCATAGATTGACACGCTACCTCTTTTTTTTGTTACTGGAGGTAAGCTTCCGTCGATGCTTTGCAATTGCCGGTTCAATTCATCCACGATATTTTGACTATTGATTG
>JALVMZ010000357.1 GCA_027032655.1 Desulfobacteraceae bacterium | reverse complement strand
GGATAATAAAGGATTACATCAGGCTGAAAAATAAAATGATTCAGCTTAATGAACTAAATCAAGAAAACAAGGTCCTTAAATCCCAGGTGGTGTTATTGGCACACAAGATTGTTAAGATAAATAAGAGAGTTGCCAAGCTGAGTGAATTTGACAGAAAATTGAGGATGCTTGTAAATCTTGAAAGTAATGAAGAAAGCACCCCTTTTATTGGGGTGGGAGGGTCGGATCCATCCACACTTAACCCTGATTATACCATAGAAAAGGCACATAGAAAATTGATACGTCTCATGCATCAATCCTTAGATAATCTTGATGAAAGGATTACTATCCAGACCAATGAAAAGATTGAATTATATAAGTTCCTGGAAAATCAAAAGTCCTTACTGGCTTCAACACCTTCCATATGGCCTACAAGGGGATGGATTAGTTCCAAATTTGGCTGGAGGATATCTCCATTCACCAATCAAAGGGAATTTCACAAGGGTCTTGATATATGTGCAAGGTTAGGCAGTCCTGTTATAGCACCTGCTGATGGCATTGTATCATCCATAACCACGGATTACGGATATGGGAAGATGCTTATCATCAATCATGGACATGGAATCAAGACCATGTATGCACATCTGTCCAAGATTCTGGTCAAAAAAGGACAATTCGTTAAAAGGGGACAAAAGATCGCCCTTGTGGGAAAATCAGGCAAAACAACAGGCCCTCATCTGCATTATGAAGTCCGTGTAAACGGAATAGCTGTGAATCCCCTTCGTTATATCCTCAATTGACTGGATATATAAACATGTTTAAATTATAATATTGTGCTGGTGGAATAATCACTTTATTCCTATCCAGGATAAGAGAATCCTATCCAGTAATTACGCTATTCTCTTATCAGGCTGGACGATTTCGTTTTTGGGGGTAACAGGACCATGATTGGAAAATTATTAAAAGGAATTTTTGGGAGCAAAAACGAAAGGGAGCTCCGCTCCATGGCCCCCATTGTTGATAAGATTAACAGCCTTGAACCAGAATATAAATCTCTTTCAGATGCCCTGCTGAGAGAAAAGACAGATGAATTTAAAGAGAGGCTGGCAAATGGAGAGACCTTAGATGACCTCCTGCCAGAGGCATTTGCTGCAGTCAGAGAGGCTTCGGTCAGGACCATAGGGTTGAGGCATTTTGATGTCCAGTTGATAGGCGGCATAGTGCTTCACAGGGGTAAGATTGCAGAGATGAAGACAGGAGAAGGAAAGACTCTTGTTGCCACTCTTCCTCTTTATCTAAATGCATTGACAGGAAGGGGGGCACACCTTGTTACTGTGAATGATTATCTGGCAAGAAGGGATGCTCAATGGATGGGACCAATTTATGAGTTTCTCGGTATGAGTGTTGGTGTAATTGTCCACGGCATGGATGATGATGAAAGGAGGGAGGCATATAACTGCGACATAACATATGGGACAAACAATGAATTCGGATTTGATTACCTGAGGGATAATATGAAGTTTGATCTCAGCGAATGTGTGCAGAGGGATTTTCATTATGCAATTGTAGATGAGGTGGACAGCATACTAATTGATGAGGCCAGAACACCTTTAATCATAAGCGGCCCTGTGGAGCAGAGCAAAAATCATGTTTACCAGGAAGTAAAACCCCTTGTTATCAATCTCAGAAAAAAACAGAACTCTGTGATAAGGTTCCTTTTAAATGATATAAAAAACCGATTGAACAATAATGAAAACGGAGACAAGACCATAGAACTTCTCCTGAAAGTTAAAAGAGGAGACCCAAAAAACCCTGTATTTCTTGATATCCTTGCAAAGCATCCATACTTTAAAAAAGAGATTGAAGACCTGGAAAGCATGATGAGTGCCCAGAAATTGTTACCTGAAATAGACAAGGACCTCTATTGCGTAATTGATGAGAGAAACAACTCCGTGGATCTTACTGAAAAAGGCATAAAATTGCTATCAAGCTCTGGCCTGGGGGAATTTGCCCTCCCTGATATGGATGAAGAGAGCTATCTCATAAGGGAGAATCCGGATCTGAGTGAAGCAGAAAAATCAGAGGCATTGAGAGAGCTTGAAGAAAGATATATGAGGACTTCAGAACTATTACATGCAACTCACCAGATGATAAAGGCATACTGGCTTTTTGAAAAAGATGTCCATTATGTGCTTAAGGATGGTCAGGTGGTGATAGTGGATGAATTCACGGGCAGGATGATGCCGGGTAGAAGATGGAGCGATGGGCTTCATCAGGCAATTGAGGCAAAAGAGGGGGTAAAGGTTGCTGAGGAGAATCAGACCCTTGCCACGATCACATTTCAGAACTTCTTCAGAATGTATGAAAAGCTTGCAGGAATGACTGGAACTGCAGATACCGAAGCAGCAGAATTTCAGGACATCTACAAACTGGAGGTGGTGGTAATACCCACACATAGGAAGATGATAAGAAAAGATTACCCTGATGTTATTTATAAAACAGAGAAGGAAAAATTCAAGGCAGTGGTAGAGGAGATAAAGGACTGCTACCAGAGGGGTCAACCAGTGCTTGTGGGCACTGTATCCATAGAAAAATCCGAAAGACTCAGCAAGATGCTAAAAAGGGCAGGAATTCCTCACTCTGTGCTGAATGCCAAACATCATGAAAAGGAAGCGGAGATAGTCGCAAAGGCAGGGCAGAAAAAGACCGTTACAATCTCAACGAACATGGCAGGAAGAGGAACCGATATTGTCCTGGGAGATGGAGTGGTGGAGCTTGGCGGTCTTCACATAATCGGAACAGAAAGACATGAGAGCAGAAGAATAGATAACCAGTTACGGGGTAGAGCTGGAAGGCAGGGGGATCCAGGCTCATCCCGTTTCTACCTCTCCCTGGAAGATGACCTGCTTCGTATATTTGGATCAGACAGAATATCAGGAATCATGAATCGGCTGGGCATGGAAGAAGGGCAACCCATTGAGCACGGCCTTATATCAAAGGCAATAGAAAATGCTCAGAAGAAAGTGGAAGCCTATAATTTCGATATCAGAAAACACCTGCTTGAATATGACGATGTTATGAACAAACACAGGGAGATAATATATTCTTTAAGAAGGCAGATATTATCAGGAGAGAACCTGGAAGAGATAATCAGAAACATGATGGATGAGAAGATTGACTCCCTTATCGAACAACACATTGATCCCAAACTGCCTCCCGAACAATGGGACATCGCACCACTGAGGGATACAGTATCAAGGATATTTGGTATAAATATGAAACTGGACGGCAGTGCTGATATAAATACCCCGGAAGACCTATCAGAGATGCTTAAACAGGAAGCATGGCAGTCATATGAAAAGAGAACAAATGCATTCAGTCCTGAACAGAGAGATGAACTTGTCAAATTGATTCTTCTTCAGATTATAGATACCCAGTGGGTGGAACATCTGCAGAATATGGAGCAGATGAAAGAAGGCATCGGTCTTAGGGGCTATGGTCAGCTTGATCCTCTAAGGGAATATCAGAAGGAAGGTTTTGCACTTTTTGAAGAGCTTCTTGATAGAATCAGGGAAGATACCCTGAGCACACTTTCCAGGATAAAGATAATAAGAGAGCCTCTCCAAAGGAAGGAACCAAGGCAGATGTATTTCAGCCATGGTGATGAGGGTGATAAACCCAAGCCCATAAAGAGGAAGAAACCCAAGATAAGCAGGAATGCGCCGTGTCCCTGTGGGAGCGGAAAAAAATATAAGAAGTGCTGCGGCGCTTCGGTAAATTAGAAAAACATGGGGATGATATGGTAAAAGGGTTCAAGGCATGGGGGGTATCCTCGGGGATTAAGAAGGACGGGGGGCCTGACCTTGCATTGATTGTATCAGAATGTGATGCAATTGCATCCGGCGTATTTACAAGAAACAGAGTCAAGGCCGCACCTGTTATTTTAAGCATGGAACATATTAAAAACGAAACAATAAGGGCAATAATAGCCAACTCAGGAAATGCAAATGCATGCACTGGTAGAGAAGGACTTGATGATGCCAGGAATGTATGCCGGATGATATCTGAGTATTTAAATATTAAAAGCAGTGAAGTTATTGTTGCATCAACAGGTGTTATCGGAGAGAGGCTTAATACAGAGGCGATATCAAAGGCAATTCCAGAACTTGTAAAGGGGCTCAGTCCTGATGGATTTGAACAGGCAGCCCGTGCTATCATGACAACAGATACCTTCCCCAAGATAAGTTCTTTTACTGGTGATCTGGACGGTATTAATTACAA
>JALVMZ010000356.1 GCA_027032655.1 Desulfobacteraceae bacterium | reverse complement strand
AGGCGATATCTCCCTTCCAAGCTCAGGGATAAAAACAGGTTTAACCCCCGACTCATCTGCAAGATATGACATGTCACCTTCATAAGAACCAACCCTGCCACATACAAGCAATGATTCATAATCATTATTTGAAAATCTCTTAGTCAGATTTACTGCCTGAATGGCAGGCCCACCTATATTTAATCTGGTAATAATCCTCAGTATCCTTATTTTATTACTCATCTCTTCAAAACTTTGATAAATCTATCTTTCAACACCCCTAAATAGAAACACTCCAAAAGCAATAAAAATAAAATTGGGAAGCCATGCACAAAGAAATGGATGAAATGCACCTGAAAATCCAAGATTTCTTGAATAAAGCACAGCAACTGAATAGAGAAAAGAGATAAGAATGCCCACCAAAATTGCAAAAGGAATCCCCCCCCGATGAATTCTAATAGCCACAGGAATACCTATTACTGTCATAACAAACACAATAAATGGAAATGAGAGCTTAAAATTAAGGTCAACCCTGTATTTTGTATTATCATATCCCTCCAATCCCAGTCTTTTTGAGAATCTTTTAAGCTCCCAGTATGACATCTCCTCCGGGGATTTCTCCTTTCTAATAAAACACCCTGGAGTCTCTTTGAGTTTTAATCTTATCTCCTTGAATTTCCAGGGGATAAATATCCCTGAGTCATCTCTTTGTTGTCTAATTCCTCTTTTAAACACCCATTCATTTCCATCCCATACAGCATTCCTGGCATCAATTCTGCCCATTAATTCAAATGACCTGTTAAAAAAATATAATGTCGGCCTCCTCATAAGCTTTTCTTCAGGATCAAATCCTTCCATCTGGTAAAAAATTCCATCACCTTTATACCATATCCTCCCAAGGCCAAAAATATATGACGGATTCCTCTTTTCAACATCAATAAGCCATATCTTATTATATGCTGAACTTGTATAGGGAACTACTAACTCTGAGAAAAGAAAGAGAAAAATGGATATAATAAATGCAAAGGCAAATACCGGCATAAAGCATCCCAGCAAATCAATCCCATGAGACTTCAAAGCTGTGAGTTCATTTCTTCTATTTATAAGAGAGAAGACAATTATAATTGAAATCAACATTGATGGTGGCATCATCTGTGCCAGAATCAATGGACTCTTGTAAAAGAAGTAATAAAACACCTTCATCCATGACACATCCGCCTCAATAAAGTTATCCACCTTGCCCAGGAAATCAAAAGAAAGATATATGACATAGAATATAAATTCACAAATCAGCAAATACTTTGTTACCTCTTTT
>JALVMZ010000355.1 GCA_027032655.1 Desulfobacteraceae bacterium | reverse complement strand
GGTATAAGACCCTAAAGGTCTGGCAGACCTTTAGGGTCTTATACCCGCCCCGCCCCAATACCGAATACTCACTTCCCACTCACCAACGCCATCACCGGCACTACATGCAATTTTATCCAGTCAATACTCGAACTTGGATCCAATTTATAAGTTGTAATATCATCACCTACAGCCTCATTATAAGTAGGGTATTTAAATGGAAAAAATACCTCTTTGTACCACAAACCAGTTTCAGGTTGATAAAATGTCGGCTGTCCATCTTTATCTAACCTCACCCGCCCAACATCAGCCTCTACATTATTCCTCTCCACCCACGCCAACAAATCTCCCCATTCACTCAACTCCACTTCATTCCAATTTTGTACGCCTGTCACCAATTTTAATGTTACCGGATGACCTTCACTATTCTCCACTTGTCTTCTCAACGAATCTAAATCTTTAACATAAAAATTAAACATTATCAACGAAATTTCCTCCTGATCAGCAGAATATAACATCCTTGCCAAATATGACGCCACATAACCTCCTTCAGTTTTTACAACTGCAACAGGAGCATTCACGTGTTCAAAGCCAAATTTCGTACTTAAATTCAATTCCGATAAATATATGTTCCCTCCCGCTGGGGATGGTGCAAAACTCGCATTAATCACCCAATCATCTGAACCAATCACCTCTAATATTCTGTCTAAAACCTGTTTTTGCTGTTTCAAATATATATCCAAAACTTCTTCATCTACATTAACTATCTGCATCTCCCCATCCAAAAAACTACTCTGCTTATCCTGCATAACACTTTCCACACTCTTCCCACTCTCCAGCCCTTCCGCCAAAGCCACCATCCCTTCCGCTCTAGGTACCACATGCCACTCCCCTTCTTGATACACCTGCTCCACCACCTCTCCCGCCTCATCCATAACCACCAATCGGGTTACTAATCTCTGGTTCTGCAACTCCCCTTGGACATCAATCCCGTCATCCGTCAACACATAACTCCACTTGACTCGTTCTGCTGGTACTCTAACCTCTTTCCCATCAACATCAAACACAAACTCCTCCCCCTCAAACGACCCCACTTCTACCTCACCATAAAACAACTTCTGTCCCTCAAACCTGTATTGCCCCTTATCCCCAATCTCCACCTGACTCTTGTCAGGCAACAAACCATTCTCTTCTTCATATTTCCACACCGCCTCATTCTCCGGCAAAGTCATAATCGTCCCATCTCTCATCCCATAACCCGTGTTCTCCAGGGCGGGGAGCGCGGCCATCAGGTCCGCCACGGCCTGCGGGATGGGGG
>JALVMZ010000354.1 GCA_027032655.1 Desulfobacteraceae bacterium | reverse complement strand
AAAAAATAAAATACGGCATTTTAATAGGAATCTTGGTGGGTGCCATATCAGGAATTAACCTCACGGGCTGGTTTGATCCCATGGCACTTCTTTTCAGATCCCTTTCAACAGCCATATTTCCTGCTATAGGTATTGCAATAAAGGACATAATGGACCTGATGGCAGGGAGTGATCTCCATTTCTTGAGACTGCTCAGTTATACAGGTGAAATAATCATATCCCCTGTATTCGGTTATGGTTACCCAGCATATCAAACAGGGTGGTTCATCGGGATTCTTTTTATTTTTATCCTTTTTATGAACAGATTGATTCCCAGGTTCTGGTGCAGGGTAATATGCCCTCTTGGTGCCCTTTTGGGACTATGTTCCAGGTTAAGATTGCTCCATCTTGAAAAGGAATCATCAAAGTGCAGTGATTGTGGGAAATGCAGGATCTTATGTCAGGGCGCAGCCTCTCCCTCAGCACTTGAAAACTGGGATTCGCCGGAGTGCATGCTCTGCTTTAATTGTGAAAAGGTATGTCCAGAGGATGCCCTTTCATTCAGGTTTGCTTTAAAAAGAAAGAAGTATCCTGAGCCAGGCCCTGATATGGGAAGAAGAACTGTGCTATCAGGTCTTCTATGGGGATTATCAGTTCCCCTGCTTGGAAGGGCTGAGTCCGGATTCCAGGGTGTGCCTGACCCAAGACTTATAAGGCCCCCGGGAGCTGTTTCAGAGAGGAAATTTCTCTCCCTTTGCCAGAGATGCGGTCTTTGCATGAAGGTTTGTCCCACAAATGTCATAAACCCCGCATTTTCAGAGGCAGGTCTTTCAGGTATCTGGACACCAGTTCTCATAATGAGAAATGGATATTGTGAATACACCTGCACCCTCTGTGGAAGTGTATGTCCTACAGGAGCTCTCAGAAATATAACATCCAAGGAAAAGATTGAAACCCCCATAAGGATTGGTTCTGCATATATTGATAGGGGCAGATGCCTTCCTTGGTCAGGGAATACTCCCTGCATAGTATGTGAGGAGCATTGTCCCACATCACCCAAGGCAATTTATCTTAAAAAGGTAAGTATAAGGGATAGAGATGGAAAACGGAGAGATTTTCAGTTACCTTATGTGGATTTGAAGAGGTGTATAGGATGTGGAATATGCGAGTTCAAGTGTCCGGTTAAAGGAAGGCCTGCAATAAGGGTAATTGGTGCAGGGGAGAGCAGAAACAGGAGAAATCAGATTCTGCTTTAACATTTTTTGATTGATTTTTAATTGTTTTCCTTTTATTAAAATAGTTTTAAAAATAATATTTTAAATAATGTATGTCCCACAATTTATGTTTAAAAAAGGTTTGTATTCGGATTATTTGGTAGGAGATAACATTTATCAATAATCAATTTGAAATATAGACAAAGGATAAAATCATGATTGAAAGATACACACGGCCTGAGATGGGAAGGATATGGGAGCTTAAAAACAAATTTTCCAAATGGCTCCAGGTGGAGATCCTTGCATGTGAAGCCATGGCAGAGGAAGGGATTATTCCTCGTTCAGCAGTGGAGAATATAAAGAGGAAGGCAAGCTTCTCTGTGGAAAGAATCCTGGAGATTGAGGAGAGGACAAAACATGATGTTATAGCCTTTCTTGAGAATGTGGCAGAGTATGTGGGACCTGATTCAAGGTATATACATTTGGGGCTCACTTCATCTGATATACTGGATACAAGCTTTGCCCTGCTCCTGAAAGAGGCAATGGAATTGATAATTAAAGGGGCAGAGGAATTTATGGATGTATTGAAAGAGAAAGCATTTGAGCATAAATACACTGTCATGATAGGTAGATCCCATGGTATTCATGCTGAGCCAATAACATTTGGTCTAAAGGTGGCTGTATGGTTTTCTGAAATGAAGCGGAACCTGAATAGACTCCATGATGCCCTTGAAGTGATAAGTTATGGAAAACTATCTGGTGCAGTGGGGACATTTGCGAATGTTCCCCCCTCTGTTGAGGCATATGTTTGCGAAAGGCTTGGACTCAAGCCAGCAGAGATATCAACCCAGATAATACAGCGTGATCGTCATGCCCAGTATTTTTCTTCTCTTGCAATATTAGCAGGAACACTTGAGAAGATCGCATTAGAAGTGAGGCATCTTCAGAGAACAGAGGTGCTCGAAGTTGAGGAGTCCTTTGAAAAGGGACAGAAGGGCTCATCTGCAATGCCCCATAAGAAGAATCCCATTGGTTCTGAGAATATCTGTGGTCTTGCCCGATTGGTGAGATCATACTGTGTCTCTGCTTTTGAAAATATTGCACTGTGGCATGAGCGGGATATCAGTCACTCATCGGTGGAAAGGGTTATTGGTCCCGATAGCACCATACTGGTGGATTTTATGTTACACAGATTAAAGGGTATTATATCCAATTTAGTGGTTCATACAAAGAGGATGGAGGAGAATCTGAATATTCTGAATGGACTGATATATTCCCAGCAGGTCCTGCTCAGACTGGCAGAAAAGGGACTCACAAGAAAGGAGGCATATGAGATAGTCCAGCGCTGTGCACTTAAGACCTGGTCAACAGGAGAGGATTTTAAGTCCATGCTTATAGAAGACGATGATGTAGTAAGATATCTCAGTAAGGAGGAGATTGAGGATATATTCAATCTCGATTATCATTTAAAACATATTGAAGAGATTTTTGAAAGGGTATTCAGATAGGATTACTGGTATATATTCCCCATGAAGCAAGGAGTTGTTGATTTTTATAAATTATTTATATTTGTCTTTTTCTTTATATTGATTCTGGGTTTTTTTGATTCCTCTTATTCGAAAAGGAGGGTCAGCTCAAGGCTTGTGCCTGAGAGTGTTCTCAGATGGCCGGAGAGAGGGTCAAAATACGCCATCTTGGTGGACAAATCAAAACAGAAGGTTTTTATCTATCATAGAGATAACCCTTTTAAGCCTTATCGTGTATATAGGTGCTCCACAGGAGAGAATTACGGACCTAAAAGAAGGAGAAATGATAGGAGAACCCCGGAGGGTGTCTATTTTTTCACAAATTCATTTGTAAAAAGGGAGCTATCCCCCATTTATGGAGACAGGGCATTTCCCATAGACTATCCAAGTCCATTGGATAAGAAAGAGGGAAGGGATGGATATGGAATATGGTTTCATGGATTAAATAAGCCTTTAAGACCAATGGATACCAATGGATGCGTTGCCCTTGAAAATAAGAGTATAAATGACCTTGCAAAGTTTATTGAACTCAGAAAGACACCTGTAATTATTTCGCACAGGATCAGGATGATACCATATGAAAGATTGAAAGAGGATGCCCGGGAGATAGAAGAGATTATTGAGCAATGGAGAAGCTCGTGGGAGTCAAAGGACATAAATACATATATTTCCTGTTATAGCCCTGATTTTACAAGCAAAGGGATGGATTTAAAGCGGTGGAGAGAGTATAAGATTAGATTGAACCGAAAATATAAAAGGATAAGAGTAAATTTGGCAAATCTGGGGATATATAGATATAATAATACCGTTCTTGCAATATTTTATCAGGATTATAAAAGCACCATGCTCAGCAGTCAGGGAATAAAAAGGATATACTTCAGGAAAAACAGTAATACATGGAAGATAATCGGGGAGTTCTTTGAAAGGAAGCGGATAAAGGGTGTTCCCATTTGGAGACCCTATGCATCCAAGCTAAAAGATATTGAGAAATTCCTTAATGTGTGGAAGGATGCATGGGAGGAGAAGGCAATTAAAACATACATTTCGTGTTATGATTACTCATTTCATTCAAAGGGAATGGATTTAATTGCCTGGGAAAATTATAAAAAGCGCATATTTAATAAGTATAGAAATATCAGGGTTAAGATAACAGATATATCTTATAAGGAACAGCGTGATGGCACTGTTTATGTGACCTTCAGGCAGGATTTTCGGGGTGATTCATATCGTGATTCAGGCATAAAAAAGATGATAATGATTAAGAGAGGTAATAATTGGAAGATAAAAAGGGAGACATGGAAGGCCCTGAAATAGAGCCCCAGGATATTAAGAGTAATTCAAAGGAAAAAAGGCTCTCGACTGTCCTGATACTGGGAAGTTCTGGTAAGGTGCGAAAATTCAAGATATCCATTCGATTTGCTAAATACACATCTGTATTTTTCCTTTTATATCTTATTGTTTCCGTTATTATTATTAATAATTATATCCAGCTAAGAGGAGTCAGTAAACAGCAGGAGATTGATATCAAAACTATGAAAGACAGACTTTATGAAGCAAATATTACCCTGAAG
>JALVMZ010000353.1 GCA_027032655.1 Desulfobacteraceae bacterium | reverse complement strand
CACTCAATACTATGTATGGGTATGTTCCGCTCTTTCTAAGTGTGATCTTTTTGCATATTTATGAGTACAGATTTTATGAATTTACAAAAGTATTGACAGACACTAACAATAATCTGGAAGAAAAGGTAAAAGAAAAAACATTGGAGAGAACACAAGTATTGGAAGAACAAAAAAATAAACTGGATCATCAGGCTCATCATGATTATTTGACAGCATTGCCAAACAGAGTGAAGTTTCAAAAAGAGATACAGGCTATGATTGATAATAGGAAGAACAGTGATAATAATTTAGCTATTTTATTTATTGATCTTGATCATTTTAAGAATATTAATGACTCTTTCGGACATGATATCGGGGATCAAGTCATTAAGATCACTGCTGACAGGATCAGTCAATGTATACGAAAAGATGATACTTTGGCAAGATTTGGCGGAGATGAATTTGTTGTGCTGATCGATGATTATTATGATAAAAATGATCTTGAAGCTGTTGCTGAAAATATCATCTCCTGTATCTCTAGACCTCTATTGATTAAAAATATGACGATGTTCGTCTCTTGCAGTATAGGGATCAGTATGTATCAAGAAGAGATAGATTCCTATCATGATTTTATCAAATATGCAGATACAGCTATGTATAAGGCAAAAGAGCATGGAAGGAATACGTATCAGTTCTATTCATCAGATATGACAGAAATGGCATTTGAACGTGTATTAATGGAAACAAGTATGCGCTTTGCTTTGGAAAAAGAGGAGTTTGTTGTTCATTATCAGCCTCAGATTGATGCACGACTAGATAAGATCGTAGGTATGGAGGCATTAGTACGTTGGAATCATGAAAAGATGGGTCTTGTTTCTCCTTCAACGTTTATTCCTTTAGCTGAGGAGACTGGGCTTATTATCGCTCTGGACCAATGGGTCATGAAGAGAGGAATGATACAAATGAGAGAGTGGTATGAGGCAGGGTTGAATCCCGGTCGTCTTTCACTGAATCTGTCAGTAAAACAGTTGCAGCAGGAAGATTTTATTGAGGTTGTGAAAAATATGCTCAATGAAACAGGATGCAAAGCAGAATGGATAGAATTTGAGATCACAGAGAGTCACATCATGCATAATGTAATGGAAGCCATTGATACACTGAAGAGTATCAAAGTACTGGGTATCAGCATTGCGATTGATGATTTTGGTACAGGATACTCATCACTCTCGTACCTGAAAAAGCTCCCTGTAAATAAATTAAAGATAGACAGGTCATTCATTATAGATATTCCTGACAATAAAGAGGATGCAGCAATTACC
>JALVMZ010000352.1 GCA_027032655.1 Desulfobacteraceae bacterium | reverse complement strand
GGGTTCAAGGGGTCTAAAACCTTCTCAGAAATGCTCAGACCTGAGATAAAAGAGTTCCAGAGGCGGCTTTTAGAAAGTAGGGAAATCACTGAACTCTTGAGAGGTTTAGATAAAGAACAACGAAACGCCTTAAAGGGGGCTTTAAAGCTTGTAGGTGATAAACTGGCCTTTATCCAGGAAGGGGCTGAGGCGGATATTTTCTCCCTTTCTGCCGAGCTGGCTGACGCTTACAAGCAATACATAAAAGCCCTGTGGGAAAGTGGGGCTTTCCCCGCAGATAAACAGGTTCTAAAGACCATAAACGAAGCCTTCACCGTTTACCTTGAACAACCTGAGGCGGCTAAGGTGATAGCCTCTAAAATCTTAGAACAGACCGATGACTTCTTACGCCAGGTTTACACCAACCCTGAAACCAAACGGGAGTTCTTTAAAGAAGTCTATTCTGAGATGGTGGCTCAGGGGGTAGACTTCCCGCTGGGCAGGATGTTAAAAGAGGCCGAGGAAAGTGCTGTGGAAGTTAACGAAAAGACCCTAAACAAAATTGTGGATATGTTCCCCATCTTTGATAAAGGGACGGCTAAGTTCATAACCTCTGAGACTGCCGAAAGGGTTAGGGCCACTCTTAGGGGGGTTCTCAAAAAGGTTTGGGAAAAGGATACAGAATTACGGGAGGCTGAGGCTTTCCTGAAGCCTTACATGGATTACCTCCCGCATAAATTTAATTACTCTTTTGTCAAGAAACTGGCGGGGAAGGAGGAAAGCTTCCGTAAATTCCTGAAGGATATAACCCGTGCCAATCATGGCTTTATGAAAAGAAGGGCCTTAGTTTTCCCGGTCAATCCCTTAGACCCTGAAGTTAAGGAGTTTGGCAAAAAATTCCTCCAGATGACCGATGAGCATTTCCAGGACTGGGAAAAAGCTTTCAATAGTTTTGCCCGCCGGACTTCTGAGGTTCTCTTATCATCCCCAAAGGCCAAGGCTGAAAGAATTTATAGGGAACTCTTTAAGCTTGAAGAAAACAGTAAGGTATTCTTCCCTTCTATTTACCAGGTGGCTAAAAGATACGGGGAGAAGGTTATAGAGACAAACCCGTTTAAGGTCATAGGAATGAGGTTAGCCGCCTCCCGGTTATCCTTCTTGCGCTCCCGTTTAGTTAATATTGTGAGGAAGGAATTTAGCAAGTTCCCCGAACTCGTCCCGGATGAGGCCTTCATGAGACAGTTTTTAAAGAACAAGGGGTTAGAAGTTGAAGGCTTGGCAGGAGAGGAACTCCTCAATAAATTCCTTGAGGAAAGCGGTGGGCTGTATAAAATGTCTGAGTGGCTTTCCCCTGGAAAACCTGTTTTCGCCCCTCTGGAAAGCCTTGCCCCAGGTGGCTATGGGATTATAGACAAGGTTTACAACGCTATAGAACCCCTTACACGAGACCATAAGATACATACCTGGTTCTTTGATAAATTGTGGAGACCTATAACTTCAATCTGGAAAACAGGAGTCACCTTGCCCTGGCCGGGATTTCACGCCAGGAACATGCTGACTGACGCTACTTTCCTCATGCTGGAAGGAATGAACCCGCTTAATCCTGATTATTACAGGGCCTGGAGATACGGGTTTTACTTGACAGCTCAATACCTGAAAAAACCAGAACTATTGAAGGGCGAATTAGCCCACCTTCCCCTGGGAATGGAGATAGCCCCTAATCTCACCTTGGAAAAACTCCTTAAAGAGGCCAGGGAGATGGGAATAATTGAGGGTGGGTTCTTTGCGGGGGAATTAGGAATGGGAGGGTCAAACTGGGCGGCAAATTACATCGCAAAAGCCCCCCTAAGAAAGCTGGGAGGGACTTTTGGGCGATTTAGGGAAGGTTCATCCCGTATGGCCGGCTATATCTATTGGAGACTGGAAGGCTATACTCCGGAACTTGCGGCAGAAAAGGTAAATAAGGCTCTATTTAATTATGCTCGCCCAGGAAAAACTATAGTAAAGATGAGAGAAACTATGTTCCCCTTTGCTACATTTTACATGAAAGCCTTTCCTTTCCTGGTAGAGAAGATTTGGAAAAGACCCGCCTATTTCCTGGCCTACCAGAAGGCTAAGGCTTTGATTTATAAACACTTTCACCTTAACCTTGATTGGTTTGGAAATTTCGCCGGGAGGGAGTTAATCCCTTTATTTACGAAGAAAAATAATCAGGGCCAAAAGGAAGTTGTGGTGTTCTCTGCCGCCTCATGGTCTCCCTTTGGGGTTCTCTACCAGGGAGCGGATTTCTTTAATACACTGGTTAATTTATCCCACCCTGCCGTTCGTTTACTTGTTGAGGAAAGCTTGAATAAACGGTTTTATTCTAAAACTCCTATTGAGCGGACAAAAGGAGAAATGAGGCAGTTAGAGATAGCCCCTGGGGTTTCAATCAAGCTTCCCACCAGAATTTGGTATGCCGCCCAATCCCTCTTTAGGGGCCCCCGTGAATGGTATAGATTACACAGAGCCTTTGTGCCGGCCAAAACTTCCGAAGGGATGACTGCGGGAGGCAGACTTGTTTCGGTTCTTAAGATTTTGTTTGGTATAAACACAATTCAGTTAAACCCCGCCATCCTGACTGAAAGGAATAAACATAAAGTAAAATATGAATACCAGACCGAAATTAAACGGCAGATTAAATATTTGAAGAAAAAAATCTCAGAACTCCAAAGTGAATATAAAACTGCTTCCCCTCTTAGGAAAAAAGAAATTCTCAGAGCCATTGAGAGCTATAAAGAGGATATAAAACGAAGCCGAGAATACATCCAGGGGGCTGATTGGTATATAAAACTCCTTGATATTTATAAACGAGTCTGGGAAAAGCTCTTATGAGGCTAAAAGAGAGTGCTTACTGGAGAAGTCTGCCCTGGGGTATAGACCGCCAGAAGAAAAAGAATTTTTTTGAACCGCCTCTCAGGGAGTTAACCTCCCGTATAATGGAATTTCTCAAGTCAACTATACGCCAGAAGTGGAAAACTTACGATATTCTTTTAATTCTAACCATAATGTCCCAGGATACAACCTTAGCCGAGAAAATCATCTTTGGGTCAGAATTTGAAAAACGCCTCTATCCTGCCGTAAAGCGATTCTTCTTCCAGGTTATGCGGGAGTATATGCAACTCAACCTTGAGGAAAAATTTTACACTTTACAAGATGTTATACACCTGACTAAAATACCCAAAAAGGACCTCATCCGGATGATAAGGAGGGGTCAGATAAAGGCTTACTGGGAATTTAAAGATTATTTGCTGGAGGTGAAGCATGTTCGCAGACTCTATAGGAGGATTTTTATTCCTGCCGAAGAAGTTCGCCGTTTACTATATTACAAAGCGACAGGGAAATATAAGAAGGGACAAGGTCTTATTTCAGAAGGGGACACCCCTGACAGTGGAGGAAGTCTGGTATTTGATACCGGGAGACCTAAAGAGACTGAGGATAGCTCAGTGGATTAAAAAGAACTTCAATTATCTTTATGAACTTGACCTAAATACTCTCAGGTGGATTAATTTTGCCTTAAAGAACCGATTTATTACCGGAGGGCAACTCCTAAAGCGAGCCCGTGCTGGCAAGCGGTTATAGTGAAAAAGAGATGTCTCTTATAATCTATTCCTAATGATAGCCCCACATCTTGAGGGTAAACATAACTTACCCCTAAATGGACCTGGTAATAGTGATAAAACCACAGGTGGAGAGAAGGTCTTATTTTCCGGTTGTAATACACTGCCCCTGCTGTAAAAAATAATTCCCGCCCATAGGGTCTTACAATCCTGTAGATATGATATTTTTCAGGAGCGGTGCTATGTAGAGTCTTCCCTTTCCGGTAAAAGATTATCTTCTCCCCTTTAGGGGTCTTTTCGGTGATTATCTCAGTGATTTTCTTCCGTTCCTTCTTAGGGACAGGGACTTTCTTGAGGATTTTCTCGGTTCGGGTCTCTTTCCGTAAGGGGTTAATCTCCTGTAAAGGTTCAGGAGTAAAAAAGGTATATTCGGGGATATTTGCCGTTTGGGTAAAGGTGGTCTCGTGGGATTTTGGCAGAAGGGTAAGAATATACAAATACGCCAAGATAAGAACCAGAATGCTAAAGAAGATTATTAAAAGAGTTTTCTTCATCTCTTTTCTCCTCTAAAATCCCCCTTATAAACCTTGCTGGCCTAATTGTCCTTCCCGCTATATATACAGCCACATCAAAGGCTGAGGCCCAGACCAGAGCCACTGCTACCTGAGAAGGACTATTCGGCAGGAAGATGAGCACCAGAAGGAGCACTGCAATATGGCCCCAAAATCCCATCACCGCCAGCAAAAACCTTGTGCTTTTCTTTCTCATACTTCCCCCGTGGGTGTAAATTTCTCCTTGAGTTTCTTTATGTAATTGTGGGTTTCCTCATAGCCTAAATCATCTAAAACTTCCTGGGCAACATCTTTCCCTTTAACACGCCGTAAAGCGTTAAGGACTACCCCCACTCCAGCATTATAAGAGATAGCGGTCAGGTAAAACAGATTGTAGTTATTTACCGGGAGTTTTTCCCTGAGTAAGGCCCTTAAAATGCGGTTGAAATTGAGCCTTAGAAGTTGAACCCCGGCCTCGGTATTTACGGCAGGGTCAGTTTTCACCGCTTCCCAAAACTCATTGAAGTTCCAGAACTCTTCCAGCCAGTAATCCTTGTAGTTTTGCCATACATCTTTTGCCCCCACTTTTGTTAACTGCATGCATCCATACGCCCCTTTAGGGCTTACGGCAGACTGACGCCCCCCACTTTCAATCTCCATAATCGCCCTCACAAACCGATACCAATCATCAGAATACTGATAAGTGGCCTCACCGATATACTCAAAGCATTTTCCCATGAATCACCTCCTATTTCGTTTCTCTATCAAATCTTTTAAAAGTTTCTTTCTATCTATGACAGGTTTATCCATTTCCTCACAGAACCGATGATAACCATATAGAATAACAAAAGTGAAAGGGAGGCCCCATATGGGAGACAGACCGATTTGTTCCGCCAACCATTCGGGCAGAAAAGGAAGACCGAAAATCACAAGGAATAAACCAACTAAAAGGAAGGGAACCAATAAAAATCCTAAAAAGTTTAGGAAGAATTTTAGAACTTTCATTTTTCACCTCCTATATCTCTCCTCTTTTCCTCATTTCTTCTAATATTCGTTTATTTGCTTTTTTCTCAATTATTATCCAAATAATTCCTATAACCCCCATCACAAGGAGTTCCCCTAAAGGCAATCCCCAAAGAGGGGATATTCCTAACTTCTCTGCTCCCCACATCGATAAGAATACACATCCAACAAATAAGGCTGATATACCCACATAAAGGAATGCCTCCCCGATTGACCCCAGAATCAGTTGGATAATTTTTGTGGCCTTCACTTTAACCCCCTCATTCCCATTTTCTCCATCTAAGGGCTTCATGCCTGTTTATATCATCCATAAAAATTAACTCAAAGCCCTTCTTTTCTAAGTCAATTAGAATACTACGAAAAGCGTTGTTTAAGTGAACCGTGTGGCCCAGGTCTTCACTTCCCAGGAATTTATATCCCGGATGATTCTTTTTGAATTCTTTTGACACGGGGCAGTCAACATCATAAAAGTCAATTACTTTCCCGTATCTCTTAGCAAATTTGGGCCTTGCGAACACATCAAACCCTATGACTCCCCCTCCGCCCCTATGGAATATCACATAACCGATGGGTTTCTTCTTACCCATAAATCACCTCCTTATATCCATTTTTCCCATTCCTCCCCGGTCCACTTGCACCGACGAAGGAAAACTGATATGTTCGTCCCAATTGAGTTTCCAGGAGTCAAAGTCATAGACCCTTGATAACCTAAATCCTCATACCAGGGGCAAGTTTCACAGTCAGGGTAGTGATAATTGCAAACCGTCTCAGCCTGCCATTCTTCCAGTTCCTCAGGATTCTGCTCTCCCCATTCTTTGATATACTCCTCATTGTGTATCTTATCAAGTACCGCTTTCCCCTCATTGTCACTCATCTCATACTCAATTTCATTCTTGAACCGCTCAACCCATTCAGTAGCGTAGGAAAGGAAATAGCCTTGCCCCTCATTGTCTCCCCATCGGATTTTCATATAAAGCCAATATTCAAACAGTCTTTCCCCCTCAAGTCCACCACTTTCTCCAATTTCCTCAAATGTCCAACTCATAATTCCTCCTTAATCACCTATATAGACTTCAACCTCGGCTATAAAAGCCTCGGCCCCGGCCTGTTCTTCAAATCCTAAATCTGACCCCACAATCAGGGAGAGGGGTTTAAGAGTCAGGGTTTCTTCCAGGAACACACCAAACTCCCCCCTTTCTTCCATAATCTCTCGTAAAGCCTCAAAAACTATGTCAGGGTTCTTTATTTTCCAGTAGTTGTAGGAAGTGTCAAAAACTTCAGGCACTTTCTTGTAAGGTATAAACACCATTCCGCGGATAAGGTAAATCAGACCCATTTTTCAATCTTGGCATAAGTAAGTTTCTTCCCTTTCTTTCTCCCGTAAATCCTAATGATTGTCCCACCTGGTAGGGTCTTTTCAGCGATGTATTCGTAAGGGGATAACCTTTTCCACCTCCAATTACGGGGCTTTTCACTAAAGAGCTTCTGAAGGTCAATATTGAGAACCCAGGCGTAAGTTTTGTTAAAGTTCATAGCCCTAAAATCCTCTTAATCCACTCCCAGAGTTTTACCCACCAGGGCTTTACGGCAGGTTGGGGTTCAGGCTCTGGTTCAGGCTCTGGCCAGTGATAATCATTGTCAATAAAATCAAACACTCCACAAAGGCAGGTCTTGTGGGGTTCTACTTTCCGGCTCAAATTGTCTCTTATCCATTTAAAGTAGTTCTCAGGGAGATATCCAAGACAGCCCCATTTATCTTTTTCGTATTCCCCTTTCCAGAAAAAGCCGGGTTGGACTTCCACAGCAAAAACCTTGTTGGTCTGGCGTAAAGCCCAATTAAGAGCATAAACATGAATAACCCGTTCCTTTACAGGAGGAAGGTCAGCCTTCCCTAAGCCATCTGTAGAGAAGTAAATCCAGAAGTCGTTAAGGAAGTTTTTCCATTCCCGGTCTTCCCAGCCTTCCCAGGAAGGTGGTTTTCTCTTGAGAACTCCCAGGTGGAAGTCCGGATGGAAATCCCGGTATTTAGCGTGAGCACCTTCAAACCCAAAAATCCCGGTATTATGGAAATAATCTCCTCCTTTATAACCGGTAGGGACTATGATTTGAGACCGCTTTATGCCCAGGGCACTAACTAAATATTTTCCCAATTTCTGAACGGCCTCATGAGAACACCAATTTTCATGGGTGGGTTTACAATCCTCACTCCCCTTAGGACAACAGCCCTTCTCCTTAAAGAACTCGTTCCCTATCTCTACATAGAATTCGTTTATCCCCAATACATCCTTAACAAGGAGAATCTGTTTTCTAATAAACTCTATCAGGAAAGCCCATCCTTCCGGGTCTCTGGGGTTAAGCATGTCCACTCCTTGAATATTTCGGGTAAACGGGGACCTCTGCCTATCCCTGGGGTCAAAACGGTGGCAATAATCAAAGAGGGAGATAACAGGAGTTATCCCGGCGTAATGGAAAGTCTGGACAAACTCTAACCAGTTGGCCCAAAAATCGGTATTCTCGTCTTCCAGGTCGTATTTCCAGGTCCTGCCGTCCTTTTTGAGCTTCCAGGGGGCCAAATAAAGCCCCTTCTTTACGGCAGGAAGGGGTCTCGGATAGAAGGGAATAAACCGGTGAAGGGTAATGTCACCTTTCTTTAGCTCCCGTAAAAGCTTCTTCATCCCTTCCTTGTTCTCCTTTAGCCTATGCCAAGTCTCAGCCATACAGCAGGAAAAGACAGAAAATCTCATCCTTCACCTCCTATGTCTCCGTTTTTGTCTCCATGATTCCTTCCCATTGTATCTCTATCTTTCGCCCCTCATTTTCAGCCCTTCTTTTAACCATTTTCTCCACCTTTTCTTTACGGGAGAGGAGGGTAAAAGCTAAAAATTTCGTTTTTCCTTTATAGACCACCTGCGGTTTAGATAGGTTATTACTATCCACCAAAATACCCAGAAGGGTAGCCATGTGGGGAATTTCAACTATGTCCTGAGCCTTTACCAACATCCTCACCATCTCCCGTAAATTTTACCTTGAGGGGATTATCTCGTAAATACTCAGCTAAGAGTTTCTGCCCTTCAGGGGTTTTCAGCAGGAAAAGGAGCGTCCACCGGATAATCCCTTCAGTTTGTTTACATTCGGGTAATTTCATATCCCTAAACCACTCATAGGTTCTTTTGGCAAGGTTATTTATCATTTCCCCTCCTTTTATAGTCCGTTTCATAAAACCCCGTTCCTTTGAACCTGAAGGAGAACGGGGATAAGATTTTCTCCAACTTACCCCCACATTTAGGGCAAACCTTAGGCTCTGCCCTCCCGTAAAGGACTATGCCTCAAATCTGTATCCGCACCGTTTACAGCGGTATTCGTAAATAGGCATTAGTCCTCCCTGTTATTCTTTCTGTTTAAGCAAGGGCCTATAACGAAATAACCTATCAAAAAGCCCACAACAAAACTAATAATCCAGGAAATAATCATCTCTACCTCCTTAAGGTCAAAATTTTCGCTCCTTCCCTAACCCTTCTCACTAAAGCCGGGTCTAATCCCAGGCCATCCCAATCCTTCTTATCCGTTGTAATGATTAGCCCGGCCCGGCCCAGGTAGTTCTCAAAGAACTCGTCCAGGAGCATGTTTAGGCGGGCTGTCCCCTGCTCGGTAAACTTGGGCTTAGTAAAATCATCAATCACTATCATTTGGTATCTCCTAAATTCCGGATATTCCGGCTCAAAGAAGGGATTGAGAAGGTCAGCAAGTTCAATGGCCCGGTAAAAGGCAAAGTGATATCCGGGGTAAAGTTCCCCCACCTGCCGTAAGAACCATTTAACCAGATAGGTTTTCCCCGCCCCAGAAGGCCCCTGGAGGATGAGGCGGTGAATTCCTCCAGAGGCCCAATCCCGCAAGAAGGAGGACAGGGGGGAGAGGAGGGGGAGTTTATTTCCCCAAAAATCCTGAGGCGGGGCAAGGAGGTTGTCCTGCCGTTTATTTTCAGAAGGGGACATCATCTTCTTCCTCCCATTCCTCTTTAGGGGTTGCCTGCCTGGTGTTTTCCTGTTTGGGAGCGGGCAGGTAGGAATAATCCAAAACCTTATCCAGGTTCTCCCGGCGGATTAACCAGTCAAAGAATATCCATTTTTTCACGGTTTCCCACTGCTTATCCACGGCGTCAAGGACCTCGTCAAAGTTATAGCCCATGTTTTCAAGCTCCTTAATGTGGTTTTGGAGTTCTATCCAGGAGCCGTTGTTTATCCGGCGTTTAATTGAGGCATACTTGCGGTATTTTTTCTTTTCCACAAATTCGTTCCACTTCTTAATCCACTTATATGCGGCGTCGTGGGGAATATAGGGCGTAAGGTCAAGGCCATATTCCCCAGGTTTTTCACCGGGCCGGATAAAGCCTTCTTTTTCCAGTTCTGCCCAAGCTTCCTCAAACTGTGCGGCAGGAAGGCCCAGCGCCTCCCGTATGGCGTCTTTTGTGTATTCTACAACGGGACTCCATTCCCAGGAAGTCCAGGCCTCAACTAAGAGGAATAGTTTGAGTAAACGGTAGGGAAGGGACTTTGTTTTGTCAACCAAAGTTCCTTCTAAGGCGTCATAAAGGTTCATTTATCCTCCCGTATTTCCTTTTACCTCACTTTTTCCCTCAGGTAAAGGGACCTCTGCCTCATCTACGGGGACCCATCCGTGTGCCTCATAAACCCAAGGAGGATGGGTAATAGGGGGATTGAAGGGTTCATGCTCCCGTAAAGTCTTCTCGGTTTTCAGCAGGCAAAGGAGGTCCCTGAGCTCACGGAGTAAGGCCGAGATTTCCCGTAAGGTTCCTTTGATTTCTTGAAGGTCTTTATCGGTCATTTTTCACCTCCTAAAAGTCGGGGTTGTCGTGGATGTTACTAACAATCTCTAAATCTTTCACATTATCGGGATGCCAAAAGATATCCTCATCTCGTGTTCCCTTAATATAGAATCCGTTATTTTCCGCCCATACTACTTCACCCACATCGTTATATCCTTTCCAGGTTTGAAACCTCACAATATCCCCTTCATAAATCTCCCGCCCGTTTTTGTCCTTTAGACCGGTGTATTGACCTATAGTCTCGGGGTCAATTTGGTAGATGGGTTCTATCTCCCCCTTATCTTCGTTTATCAAAAATAAAACCACTTTAGCGTATTCAAGGGCAATATAGGTAAAAATTTTATCCTCAACATGTTCTACTATCAACCCTCCATAAACCCATTTTCCATTATCAATCCTTTTCCCTCTAAACCTAATTTCTCTCATCGTTTCCCTCCCTTAATTTATGAACATGATTCCCCTCCTCTCCAATAGAATGAATATAATCTCGCCATTTAAGCCTCCTGTTTAGGTTGTCTATGATATTTAAAATAGTCTTTCTTTCCTTAGCGGTGAGCATATCAAATTCCCCAAATTCCTTAATGTAACCCAATCAGGGGCGGCAACTGCCGCAAGGTATTCTTCCCCATCTTTTTCCAGAACAACCAAGACAGCAATTGTTATATTGCCACAGTGGCGGCTTACAGCCGTTAGCTTCCATCCATCCCGTAATTTCCTTTCTATTTTTTCTAATATTTCGCTCATCCCTCCTTCTCCAAATGTAAAATCCCCTCCTCATGAACCAAATACCCCTTCACATAGCACTTTATCTTCCTCCCGTCAGGAAGTTGAACTACAGGAAAATCACCCCAAAGGGCCACCGTCCCATGGATGAGCCAGGGTTTAAGAACCTCATCCTTCGTCTCACTTGTCCAGGCCTGTTTTAAAAGTTCCTCCAGGGAGGGGAACTTTCTCCCCGTAATCTTTTCGCCAGTCAGCTGGAAGGTCACTTCTCCTCCCGCCCAGAGGTCTTGGCCTTCGTATTCTTTCAGGTATCGGTTTAGCTTGTCATAATCATAAATGTAAACGGGGAGCCTCAATTCTAAAGCCATTTTATTCCTCCTTTTCCAAGTAAATTATCTCTCTTTGGTCAAGGTGGTCTATAATGAACTCTAATTCCTCCACCGCTTTTTCCTTGTCATCGTATTCATATCCTACCAGGTTAGCCACGCCATCATCAGGAAGGTGAATACTGTCTAAATAAACCATATACTTCCCTGTTTTGGGGTTTTTGTCCACGAAAAGGACTATTCCCCATTCCAGGTTGTAGAGAACCTGTCGTTCAGGATTGTAAATCCATAAGCCCATTTATCCCTCCTTAAACAAGTAAAACTTATGCCCTCCCGCCCGGACTTCTACCCGGCCTAATTTTTTATCCACCACACGAGCCACGGCGGGAAGGTTTACAACTAGGTTTTCCAGGTTTGTCTCAGGGAGGTATTTCTCTAACCTTCCCTTCCTAACCGCCCGCAAGCCCTCACCCTCAAACACCAGGTTAAGGACTTGCCAAGGCTGGCCCTTGAAGATTTTTAACCGGCCCCTAATCATCGCAACCCTCCAATCTTACCCAGTCCTCTTTATCCTCATCCCAAACTTTACAATAGAGTCGCCACATTACGAAAGCAAGCCAGAGTTGCTCCAGGGAAGCGTAGCGAGCTCTTTTATCCTCAATAAACCTCCACAGTCTGGCCAACATATAGTTAGGGGTATTCCATAAATTTGGTTTAGGGTTCTCACACACAATTTCCAGAAGTTGGTCTTGGCGGGGAAGCCATACCCTCTTGTCAGCAGATAAGTATTCATCGGGGTGCTCGTAGCCATCCCCATAGTTGTTCCCCACCAGGAAAATCCGGTTTTTTCACTAAAAACCCCACAATTGTAATTACTATCCACATCAGCAGAAGCAAAACCCCGAACCCTACGGCAGAGATGACCAGAATTACGAATATAGTCAAGAAAAGTTTTGGGGCCAGTAAAACTAAGGATAATAAACTGCTCATTTCCCCCCCCTCAAAACTTTCTCCGCCCACTCCTCAAGTGAGTCAAAAGTTATAGGGATTACATCCCCCTGTATCACCACAAAGTCTATTCCCTGCTTGAGGGCCTCTATGACATTTTCATAGTCCACCTTTTTTGCTAAATAGTAAGTAGCGGTAAGCAGAGCCTCCATTTTCTCTTTACCCCTCAACTTCTCGGCCTGCTCTCCTAACCAAAGCGGGTTCTGGTGAGCCTTCAGGTGGCAAGCATGACAGACACATAACCCATTTGATAAAGTCCACCGGGTTGTATATTCTCTACGGGAGATGATGTGATGGGACTCCAACTTAACTCCACTTCTCCCGCAAAGTTCACACTTGAACCCGGCCCGTTGCTTCACCAGGTCTGACCAAAGCTTATCCGCCTTACGGCGGAGGGATTTACGAGAAGAAGTCTTTTTCCTCACCGATAGCCCCCCTAATCATAAAATCTTTCTTTCCAAGGAAGATTCTA
>JALVMZ010000351.1 GCA_027032655.1 Desulfobacteraceae bacterium | reverse complement strand
TTCTTTGAATTTCAAAATATCTGATCAGCTCCCGAAATCTCTCTTCCTTTGGGAAGTGAATTATCATGAGAATGGCTGATAACATAAGAAGGAAAAGGAACAATCTTTCATCACCTGTTGTGAGCATAATTATCAATCCATAAATTCCCACTGATTCTGAAAGTGCCGCTATAATAATATGGGCCTGAAAAAATCTCTGGAATAGACTCGAATACTTTCTCTCAGATGAATCATGTGGAGATGGAAATATATCTTTTCCTTTAATGATTCTTTCTTTGCTTAATAACAATGCCTTCATATAGAATGTGAATAATCCAGTCCCAATTGCCACAACCACTAAAACCAGTTTAAATTGAACATCCTCAATCATTTCAGGAATAATCTTTCCCGTTCTTACCAGATAAAAACCCAATCCCCCATAAATGGGTAATGACATAAAAACGGCTCCACAGATAATCTTCAGGCTCATCATTTTTTTATTAATCCAGTTATCCTGCATATATTCAAACCCTCCCACTTAATTATTTAAAACCCTTTTCAGAATTTTCACCCTGCTACTAAGTGTATAGACTTCCGGTTTATATAGTGAAATGTCAATGAATCATTCACCACACAGAGCATTGAGAGTGCACCAGGTAGGCCCGATTAAATCTACAGATGCTGAGTTCAGGGTTTTAATTAGATTGTTGTTATAACCTCCAGGATTTCATCAAAGATGGCCTTCAAATTAACAACCCCGATTATTTTCCCATCCCTGACAACCAGTGGTTGACGAATGTTTTCCTTAAAGATGGCATATACTGCATGATTAATGGTGTCCTGCTCATTTAATACTGGATGAACCGGAGACATGATGTCCTTTACTTTCTTTTCTGCCTCCTTTGTCACAAGCTCTTTAAAACTCCTGTGGAGCCATTCAAAACTCTCCTGAAAATCCTTTACCTCCTGGACCACTTCTAAGCTTCTTGAAGATAGAACTGAGTAAAGTATTCTTGAAAGAGCGGGATCTTTTGCATGTTCAGGGACAAGTCCCTTCACTATATCATAAATGGATAATTTACCTGTGATTTTATCCCTGGCATCCACAATAAAGACTGTCTCATGAAAATATCCTATCTTACCTGATGTGAAATCCTCTCTATTCTTCAAAATAATCTTTAGGGCATCCCTTAAAGTTGTATTTTCATTTACTCTGCTGTATTGTTCAATGGGAAACATTATATCCCTTATTCTCTTTTCTTCCATCCCTTTTAACCTCCTTATTTGCCAGTCGAAAAGGATTCATATTATATTCCCTTTT
>JALVMZ010000350.1 GCA_027032655.1 Desulfobacteraceae bacterium | reverse complement strand
TAGATCCTGCAAATATTACCATGGGCATCCTCATCCTTCACATCTTCGGTTAATGCCTGGCGATAAATCCATGGATGATGTGTTCTATTGATGAATTGAGCATGCGACCTTTTTATAACCAGCTTCACTTTACAAAACTTAGAAATAAAACTAAAAATATAGATAAAAAACCATTTTTTCTAAATAAAGTAGGTGGACAAAAAGAGTGTTTATGAATCAAGCCATGTCATCTAATATCTCTATATTAAATCCATGGGATCTTCCCCAGTTCTGAATCAACCAGCCATTTTCCTTTGCCTGTTTCAATCTTTGGTCATATTCTCTCTGATCTTCTGTCTTTGTATAGGTTAAACAACAGAAATACTGCCAGTCTTTATAACCACCAAAAGGTGTTCCATCTTCTGGATGAATCCAGAATTTCAGTCCTCTTGCGATCTGACGATCCACAGGCACCACCACATGATAATTAGAGCCATCAGGTGCAATTCCAATGAAACCCTCGTTGCCGCAATCATCTGAGAGCGTGGCACGGAATAGGTCTGATAACCTGATTTTAAGAATATTTTTACTTTCCATTTACAGCAATTCCATAAACTCTTCGTTAATATATCTTAATCTGTCTATCTGCTCATTCGATAGTTCAGTGTGGGGAATCTTATTCATTTTCTCCTTCAGGTTACGGAGATTCGCTTCAAGTTCTGTAATCACACTGTTTAAGGCAACCCTTAAATCCTCATGCTCTTCTTTATGTGAAGGCGGGAGGACCTTCATCTCTTTTGACTTGAGGATTAACCTTTCCTTCCATCTGGGTATTTTGACCTGAAGTCCAAATCTCTCTCTTATTTTTTCTGCAAGGGCTTTGCTTGAATTCTCTTCACCATGAACCACAAATACCTTTGGATTGCTTTCAAAATGCCCCACCCATTCAAGAAGGTCTCCCTGATCAGCATGGGCTGAAAGCCCCCCAATGGTAAATATTTTTGCCTTTACCGCCACCTTTTCTCTGAATATCTTTACGGTTTTTTCTCCCTCCACCAGTTTTCTTCCTGTGGTGCCCTTTGCCTGAAAACCCACAATAACTATGCTCGCCCCTTCCCTCCATAGGTTGTGCTTCAGGTGATGTTTTATTCTGCCTGCGGTGCACATTCCGTTTCCTGCAATTACTATGGCAGGGCCGTCTCTACGGTTTATTTCCATGGACTCATCGGTCTTCTCTGTTAACCTGAGATTGGGCATATCAAATGGGTCAAATCCGGCATCAACAATTGCCATTGTTTCTTCATCATAACATTTCTTATTCTTTCTAAATATCCTTGTTGCTTTAATGGCAAGAGGGCTGTCCAGATATACTGGAATATCAGGAATAAGACCCTTTCTGAAGAACTCACCCAGTATATACAGTATCTCCTGGGTCCTCTCCACAGCGAATGCTGGAATTATGGTCTTTTCATTGTTTCTCACACTGTATTTTATGGCCTCAAGTAACTCTTTTTTGCTATCATCAAATGGACGATGGAATCTATCTCCATAGGTGGATTCTACAAAAAGATAATCTGCATCAAAAATCTCATGGGGGTCTTTTACAATCAGTTGATGTCTCTTACCGATGTCCCCGGAAAATACCACTTTGACCCTGGATGAGGCATCCTTCAACCATAACTCCACAATCGATGAACCCAGTATGTGTCCGGCATTTCTAAGCCTTACTTTAAGTCCGTCTTGCATATCAATTATCTCATCCCTCTCAACGGGATGAAAAAATTTCATGCACCTTTCAGCATCCTCCGTGGTATATAGTGGCTCTACTGGACTGTCCCCTTTTCTCAGATTTTTCCTGGTCTGCCAATCAGCATCCATCTCCTGGATGTGGGCAGAATCAAGTAGCATTATCTTGCATAATTCTACAGTTGGAGGGGATGTGATTATCTTCCCTTCAAAACCATCTTTTACCAATTTGGGTATTCTTCCGCTGTGGTCAATATGTGCATGAGTTAAAAAGAGATTGGTTATCTCTGATGGGTTAAAACCCCACGGTGCCCTGTTTCTTTCCTCCATCCGCCTTCCACCCTGAAACATACCGCAATCAACCAGAACCTTCTGGCCTGATGTGCTCTCCACCAGGAAACACGAACCGGTCACAGTGCCAGTTCCGCCAAGACATGTTATCCTTATCATTTAGTCTCTCCTCATTGTTTGGGTTTATCAAAATTATAATCGATTCTCTTGCCATCAAAACTCGTAAAAGTAATCAATGTATCTTTCTTCTCAATAACATATTCTGGATAAACAGGCACTTTTCCTCCACCACCGGGAAGATCAATGACCAGTTTTGGGACACCAAGTCCTGATATATGACCATGCAATGATGAAAATATCTCTATTCCTTTTTGAAAATCGACCCAGAAGTGAGATGTCCCCCTGACTCTATCAGGATAAAAAAGATAATACGGTCTTACCCTTATACTGAGAAGTTTATACATAAGCTCCTTTATAATCTTCGGCTCATCATTTACCCCCTTTAGGAGCACAGTTTGACATCCAAGGGGTATTCCTGCGTTGGCAAGTCTTGTGCAGGCCTGTGTTGACTGGGGTGTGATCTCCATTGGATGGTTGAAATGTGTATTTATATACAGGGGGTGAAATCTTTTTAGATTATTCACTAAGTTATCTGTTATTCTATGGGGCAATGTGCAGGGAACTCTGGTCCCGACCCTTATAATATTAACATGAGAAATATCTCTGATACATGAAAGTATATCAAAAAGCTGCCTGTCTGAAAGAAGTAAAGGGTCTCCACCGGAGAGCAGAACATCCTTAATATTCCTGTTGGATTTTATATAAGATATACCCTCATCTATTTCCTTTTTTCCAATATCAATCTTTCCAACCTTCCTCTTCCTGTTACAAAATCTACAATACATGGCGCATCTATTGGAAACATAGAAAAGCACTCTATCAGGATACTTATGTATAATGGAGGGCACAGGAGAGGATTCTTCTTCGCTAAGCGGGTCATCTTCTCCGGCGCTATTTTTTATCTCTTGGATATCCGGCACACATTGTTTATAAATGGGGTCATTTCTGTGTTTAATCAGCCCAAGATAATATGGATTTATTTTCATTGGATATCTTTTGATAACAGGTTCAATCTGGGCTTTATCCATCGGGAAAAATGGATATAATTCACCTGGATCTCTGATACTTTTTTTTAATATTATTCTCCATGATTCGTCATTAAATGAGTTAATATCCAGGAAATGACCCTCATTCCTTCCTTTTAAGGCAATATTCATGAGTTTGATTATCTTTATTTTTTGCTAAGCACGGTAATTGAATGGTCGGTCTTTTCTGAATATCTACCTGTTAGGTGATGGGTATATTTGCTGAGCATCCAGAGTTCCGGGATAATTTCACATATCAACTCTCCATCATCAAATACCCTTACAACCGACACCTCTGAAACCACCACAGCAACTGCATCGGTCTCTTTTGAAATAGAAGCAGCTGCCATATGTCTGCTTCCGAGTCCTAAGGGGAGCTCAATTCCTTCTGATGAGGAATTAATATATCGACACGCAGATACCACTACACCATCATCTGATATAATAAATGCCCCATCCAGTTGAGCCAGTTCCTTTATAGTCTCTCTTACATTTGGATCTGTAATCAGTTTCTTCTCTGGAGGATGCCCCAGAAGGGGATCAAGAATTAATGGCTTGGATCTTTTAAGAACCTCATCGGAGTCAGACACAGTAAAAAGTGTCCCCACCTTTCTTCCCTCCCTCCCTTCACGGGCAATTTCAAGAGCTAAAAGAACCACCTGTTCAAGGGTGAAAATATTGACCTTTCTATCTTTTGAGCACACATCACTGAATAGTTCTAAGATTTCTCCCATCTTCTAAAAGCACCCCTTTTCCATTAAAATCAGGCCTTGCCATAAATTCCTCTCTTTATGTTCTTTACTTTGCCTTCCTTTTTCAATCTATTAATAATATTCCATATCTTCTTCTCATCAAACCCGGTCTTTTCTTTTATCTTGGCTGTGCTGATTCCTTTTTGAGAACGCTCAATTATCTCAAGAACTTTAGCAGTAGCAGAAGCTCTGCCCCTTTTGGGTGGCCTCCCTCTTCTTTTTCTTGTTGTTCGTGCTTTTGCTCCTGTTCTCACACTCCTTTTTTCAAGTTTATCAAGTTGTTGTTCGAATTTTTCCACCTCTTTTGTTATTAACTTAAGCCCCTTTATTACTGTCTGAACAACTAATCTTAAAGAATCCATTAATATTCCTCCTTGCTCTATTGGGT
>JALVMZ010000349.1 GCA_027032655.1 Desulfobacteraceae bacterium | reverse complement strand
CCTCTAATGCTTGTCAGGATCATAGAGGCAACAAAGATATTTGGAGGAACAGAGGGGCTGAGTGGACTTGGATCCCTGCCATCAAGGTGGTTTGAGACATATCTCATTATCATTGCCCTTCTCTGTGCCCTTTTTGGATTCAGGAGGATGATGGGCTCTGATTATGGACTGGTGTTAAAGGGCATATGTGACAATGACCGATCAGTTATGAATGCAGGAATAAATATATACTGGTTCAAGGCACAGGCGCTCTTCCTTGCAAGTGCTGTAGGGGCCTTTGCTGGTGCATTCATGACTCATGTCTATATGTTTGTGGGGATGCCTGTGTTTGCACTGGATTATTCCATACTTCCGATTGCAGCAGCAGTGGTGGGAGGTGGTGGAACCTTTGCAGGCGCCACACTGGGATCATTTATTCTGGTTCCTTTATCAGAAATATTAAGGGGTATTGGAGGGCTCAGGATTGTAATGTATGGAATATGCCTTGTGGTATTCATTGTGGCACTACCAGAAGGAATATTCCATTTTATAAGCAGAAAGTATCATCAGGTGGAAAGATGGGTGGAAGTGGAAAAATAGAGACTCAGCCATTTATTAAAATCGCTAATCTTTCAAAGAGCTTTGGAGGGGTTAAGGCCATAGACGATGTGGGTTTTGAGATATCAGAAGGGGAGTTACTGGGAATAATCGGCCCCAATGGCTCAGGAAAGACTACCCTTGTAAATCTAATCACAGGTTTTGTAAAACCTGATTCAGGAACGGTCCTGTTTAAAGGGAAAGACATAACAGGTCTGCCCCCTTACAGGATAGTCCGAATGGGAATATCCAGGACATTTCAGATGGTAAAACCATTTTTCCAGTTGCCCGCATATAAGAATATCATAATCCCCCTGTACTCACCCAGGGTGAAGGCAATGAAGGGTGGTGCATACGGGGACAGGGATGCAGTAGCCCTTGATCTGCTTGAGGAAGTGGGTTTTGAAAGGGACTCCCGTGTGGCTTACAAGCCCGCAAGTGTGCTTCCCCAGGGATATCTAAAGAGGCTTGAACTTGCAAAAGCCATGGCACTTGACCCTGAACTAATAATTCTGGATGAACTATTTTCGGGGCTAAGTCTGGCTGAGGTTGCAGGTATAGTGCCTGTAATAGAGAAATTGAGATTCCAGGGAAAAACAATAATTATGATAGAACACCGCCTGAAGGAGCTCTTCAGGATAGTTGATAGAGTTCTGGTCCTGAATTTTGGAAGAAAGATTGCTGAAGGTCTTCCACAAGAGGTTATGAACAGCGAAGAGGTGAAAAAGGCATATCTTGGAAGCGAAACCTGATGGGAGATATCAGAGATGCTTGAAGTTAAGAACTTAATGGTATTCTTTGAGAATGCACTTGCATTAAATGACTTTTCCATGGAGGTGAAGAAGGGAGAGATTGTTGGAGTGATTGGCTCCAACAGTGCGGGAAAAACCACTCTGATGAACACAATTTCAGGCCTGATTATTGATATGAAGATAAAGGAGCAGAGGAAGGGTGGAGAGAGAATAACCATCTATGGGAATATTATATATAATGGTGAGGACATATCAGCTCTGCCGCCATATAAAAGGACAGAAAAGGGTATTGTGCTATGTAGAGAAAGACATCCTGTGTTTCCAGAAAGTGATGTATTGGAGAATCTCCGCATTGCAGGTCACAGGACTGAGCGTTCAAAACTGAGACATTTAATTGAATATGCATTTGAGATATTTCCCGCTTTAAAAGAGATAAAGAGCAGAAAAGCAGGATTTTTAAGCGGGGGCGAACAGCAGATGCTTGCAATCAGTATGGCGTTAATGGTGGAGCCATCTCTTCTGCTATTGGATGAGCCCCTGCTGGGATTAAGTCCAATGATACAGAAGATGCTCATGGATGCCATTGTAGGGTTAAGGGCAGATTCCGGTATAACGGTTCTTATAACAGAGCAGTTTGCAAGACCAGTGCTTCCTGTAATTGACAGGGGATATGTTATTGAAAATGGTATGTTTACCCTGTCAGGCACAGGAGAAGAGCTTATGGATAATCCTGAAATTCAATCAGCTTATTTTGGTGTTTAAGGATATGAAAGAAACCTCAAATATCTACAAAAGATTTGAAGAAGCAGCAAGCACCCGCGTAAATCATACAGCTATAATTTATCTTGGGACAAGATATTCTTACAGAAAACTTAAAGAAATGGTTGAAAGATTTGCCTCATCCCTACTGAATGCTGGAGTAAATCCAGGGGAAAAAATAATTATTTACATACCTAACAGTATACAATGGGTTGTGGCATGGCTTGGTATTCAGAAGATGGGTGGAATATGTGTGCCCATCACTCCCATTTACACTCCATATGATTTGAAATACATTGCTAATGATAGTGATGCCAGAACTATAATATGTGCCGATACTAATTTTGGCTATGTTACGAAGGTAATGGGAGAAACCCCTATCCAGAGGATAATCGTAGCTGGTATGACAGATCTTCTCCCCTGGTGGAGGAGGGGATTTGGATATCTATTTGATGTGGTTCCAAAAGGAAAGGTGGAGAAGGGGGAAAATATCTATTTTTTAAGAGACATGATCAGGAGAGGAAAGGATTCAGTTAAAACTCATGAACATGGTAGGGGAGGCAAAGACATTGCCGAGATCCTTTATACAGGTGGAACAACAAAATTTCCAAAAGGTGTTCCACTGTCTCATAATCTATTTCTTGTATCTGCAATGGAGCAGATAAGGGCAACTGATCCCCTTTTCCCTCCCGAGGAAAACATTATAATGGGGAATGCCCCGCTTTTTCATATCCTTGGGCAGACATGTTCTCTGAGCGTGCTCCTGGTGGGTGGCACCCTTATACTTCAGCCAAAGGTGAATCTTGATGCTACATTTGAATCAATACAGAGGTTTAGGGCAAGGTCTATGATAGGTGTTCCCGCCCTGTATAGAATGATACTGGAGCATGACAGGCTGGATGACTATGACCTGAGTTCTGTGGATTACTGGTTCAGTGCGGGCGATGTCCTGCCTGTTGAAGTGAGCAAGAGATGGTATGAGAGATTTGGAAAGAGGATATTTCAGGGATATGGTGCAACGGAGACCTGTGGTGGTATAGCCATGTGCCCCGTGGACAGGGAAAATCCTCCCAAGAGCGTGGGAAGGGTCGTGCCCAGCAAGGATATAAAGATTGTTGACCCTTCAACCCTGAAACCGGTGAAACCAGGGGAGCCAGGTGAGTTAATTGTCCACTCAGAACATATGGTAACAGCTTATCTGAATAAACCAGAGGAGACCAAAGAGGCCTTCATTAATCTGGATGGTAAATTGTGGTATCGCACAGGGGATATCCTGTCAATGGATGATGAAGGAAATCTATATTTTATTGACAGAACAGTGGATACAATAAAACACAAGGGATACAGGGTATCTGCATCAGAAATAGAGGCGGTTTTGCAGGAGCATCCAGCAGTGGTTGCATCATGTGTCGTGGGAGTGCCTGATAAAAAGGTGGGGGAGAGGATAAAGGCATTTGTTGTGTTAAAGGAGGATATAAAGGGTATTACAGGATATGACCTTATTAAATGGTGTAGAGAGAGACTGGTATCATATAAGGTCCCGCATTATATAGAATTCAGGGACATGCTACCCAAGTCCAAGGTTGGGAAGCTCCTTCGAAGAGAGGTGAGGGACGAAGAAAAGCGAAAGGCTGAGAAACTTTAAAGTTTAAGGCAGCAGACTGCTGCCATTCATATCATGATGCTCATGAAAATCCACCTGATGTTCCACAACTACTCATTGGAGCATGAAGCTCTCCTCCTGAACCACCAGTCTTGCAGGAAAAAGCTGACATTATTTTTTCAGTATCTTTACTCCCGCATGAGGGACAGGATATATCTCCTGCATCATCTGATGAAAATATCATATATTCAAAGCAATTTTTACACTTTTTACAAACATACTCATAGATGGGCATATTCATAACCTCCAGATCAAAAACTTTAATATATTATAAGCATTATGAAGATTCTTTCAATAATTGATATAGATTTTGAGACCTTTATTTTCCATAAAAGGTTGCAAATTTAAAAAAAAATGATTAATAAATTGACATTCGATTAAACAGGAGGCCTGATTATATGAAGATTTTACTTTATGGTAGCACAGGAATGCTGGGCAGTGATTGTCTTGAGGTGTTTAAAGAGGAATTTGATGTGGTTGCTCCCACCCACAAAGAGGTGGACATTATAAAATGGGACAGTGTTATAGAAAACCTTCAAAAGAATAGGCCAGATGTAATAGTTAATTGTGCGGGGTTTACTTCAGTGGATGAATGCGAGAACGAAGATCTGGATTTCATGATAAATAAAGTGAATGTGGAAGGGCCAAGAAACATGGCCCAGGGATCCGCCAGATTTGAATCCAAAATGGTGCATATTTCATCTGATTATGTTTTTAATGGTAAAAAGATGCCTCCACAGCCATATTTTGAGGATGATCCCCCTGATCCCATATGTAAATATGGTAGAACAAAAGCAGAAAGCGAGGCAGCCATAAGGGATAATGCCCCGGATTATATTATAATCAGGACAGGATGGCTGTATGGGTTGAGGGGAAAGAATTTTGTAAAATCCATTATTAAGCAGGCTGTAAAAAACAGAAGAAAGACCCTTACCGTGGTTGAAGATCAGATTGGCTCGCCCACCTGGACTTATAGCCTTGCAAAACAGATAAAACTGATGATTAAATCAGATGCAAACGGCACATATCATGTAACTTCAGAGGGTTATTGCACAAGGCTTGAATTTGCACAGTTCATAATTGATAAATTAAATCTCAAAGTAAAACTCAAGCCATGCAAGTTATCCGAATATCCACAAAAGGCCAGAAGACCACTTAATTGCATTCTGGAAAACAGGCTGTTAAAACAGCATGACCTTAACATCATGCCCGATTGGAAGGAGGACCTTGACCTGTTCCTTGAAAAATATGGAGACCTGCTCATCAAAGAGGCAAAGGAAAAGAGGAAGAAGAAAAAATAGGTTTCCTATCAGAGTGAACGGCCGATAATAGCACTTTCAAAAATTGCAGCCTTGGCCGAGCGTGGTTCAATACAGTCACCTATTTGATACACTGGAATCCCCAGCTCCCTTATCTGGTCATATAATGGATTATAGGCACGATTTCCAACAGCATATGTGACCCTCTGGGCCTCAAGGAATCTTTCTTCATCATTATTTATTATAATCCAAACACCATCATTGGTTATTTTCTTTACCTCTGTTTGAGTGTAGATCGACACATTATTTTCTTTTAATTTCTGTAACATAACCTTGCGCGTCATTGTCTCCATGGTATTGCCCAGTCTTTTCATCTTCTCAATGATATTCACCTGAGAGCCACTTTCTGCAAGATGGAGCGCAACTTCGCATCCTGTTGGTCCACCCCCGATTACCACGGTCTTTTTGGGTTCAAGGTTCTCACTTTTAAATATATCTGATATATTTACCACTATGGGGCTGTCTATTCCATCAATGTCCGGCACAATCGGGACAGAACCTGTTGCAAGGATCACCACATCAGGTCTCTTCTCTTTAATAAAATCCAGCGTTACTTCAAAATTGAGATGGCATTCCACCTTTGCCTTTTTAATCTGATTTTTATGAAATTCAATTAAATTTAACAGTTCCTTTTTAAAACTTGATGCACTTCCTATGAGAAGTTGTCCTCCCAATTGTGGACCTTTTTCATAAAGGGTTACTTTATGTCCCCTTATTGCGAGTATCCAGGCGACATTTAAGCCTCCTGGCCCCCCACCCACTACCATTATATCTTTTGGTTCTTGAGCAGGATAAATCTCCATCTCCTTTTCTCTGCCAAGGGCAGGGTTTACCAGGCACTCTATCCTGCCTTTTCTGAATATGGACTCCATACAGGTATTACAGGCAATGCAGACCCTTATATCCTCAAGCCTCCCTTCCATGGCCTTCCTGGGCATCTCGGGATCGGCGAGAAGTCCTCTGCCCATGCAAATCAGATCAGCCACTCCTTTTTTCAGGAGCTCCTCAGCAAGTAGTGGGTGATTAATCCTTCCAACTGTCATAACAGGGATACTGAGTGCCTGTTTTATTTTCATTGCTGAATCCGAAAGACACGCCTTTTCCATGAACATGGGCTGGCATATCCATTCAGGGGTTGCATCATTTCCCGCTGAAACCTGAACAATATCAATACCTGCACCCTGGAGTATCTTCAATATCTCAATGCTTTCTTCAACGGTAAGACCATCCTTTACAAACTCCTGGGCACTAATTTTAAATGAGATGGGAAAATCTGGTCCCACTCTTTTTCGCACCTCTTCAACAATCTCTCTGGCAAACCTTGTCCTTCCCTCAATATCACCACCATAGGCATCCTCTCTTATATTTGAAAATCTCGACAGGAATTGATTTATCAGGTATCCGTGTGCCCCGTGTATCTCAATGAGTTTAAATCCTGCCTGAACTGCCCGTTCTGCTCCATCCCCGAATTTTTTAACCATATCTTTAATATCCTGGATGCTCATGGGCCTTACTTCACTTTTTATGGTAGGGCAGGGCAGATTGGATGGTGCAAGGGGATTCTGACCTATTACTCTTGGAGATATCTGTCTTCCGCCGTGATGTATCTGCACCCCTGGAATGGCACCTTCCTCTTTTATAACATCTGCGATCTTTGCCAGCCCTTCTATGTATCTATCGTCATCTATCCTTGCCTGGTGTCTGGATACAATCCCATCAGGGGATACAGAGCATGCCTCAATAATAACCATTGCAGGGCCACCTGCAGCCCTTCTTCTATAATGCTCTATGGTTTTTTCTGTTACAGAGCCATCATCCTCTATCAAAAAAGATGCCAGGGCGGGCATCACTATCCTGTTTTTAAGTGTTAAGTTTTTAAACTTAAAGCTCGAAAACAGCAATTCCATGGCTTATATCCCAAGAAAGAGTTCCCTTATCTGTGTTGATGATTTTATCTCATCAGGTGTCCCTTCGGCCCTAATAACTCCCTCATGCATAATATAAACATAATCAGCAGCATTTATTGAGGCTTCTGCATTCTGTTCAATCAGTAGCACAGTGAGCCCTATCTGGTTCTTCATTTTATTTATGGTCTGGAATACTTCCTTCACAAGCACAGGTGCAAGCCCCTGGCTTGGTTCATCCAGCATTATAAGATCTGGCCTGCTCATGAGTGCCCTGCCTATGGTAACCATCTGCTGCTCACCACCGCTAAGAGAGCCTGCAACCTGTGTCATCCTCTCTCTCAGCCTTGGGAAAAGTGAAAATATCATCTCAAGTGAATCATCCATGTGCTCCCTTGCCTTTTTCACATAGGCTCCCATTATGAGGTTCTCCATAACACTCATATTGGGGAATAGGTGTTTTCCCTCCGGGACAAGGGCAATACCCATTTCTACTTTTCTGTGGGTTGGAACCCTTGTAATATCTTTATTCATATAATATATGGTTCCATTCCAGGGCATGATTGAACCAAATACGGTTTTAAGAAATGTGCTTTTACCGACACCATTTGGTCCCAGTAAAGAGGTAATTGTTCCCTTTTTTACTTTCATACTGGGACCCCATAGCACGTGCATCGAACCATAACCTGACTCAAGGTCCCTTACATTAAGCATTAATTCTCCTCCTTCTGGTGCCCCAGATAAACCTCAACCACATGTGGGTCTTTTAATGCAGCTTCAGTAGGTGCATCAACTATTTTGGATCCCTGATGAAGCACTATCACCCTCTGGGCCATACCCACGACTGCCCTCATTATATGTTCCACCATTGAAACAACTGCAATCTTCTCATTAATGGCTATATTTTTTATGGTATTTACCATATTATCAATCTCTTTTGGATGCATACCTGCCATGGCCTCATCCATCAGGAGGAGTTTTGGTTTCATGGCAAGTGCCCTTCCTATCTCAAGGAGCTTTTTTTCCACTGGGGTCAGTGTCCCTGCAATCTTGTTTTTATGTGCAGAGAGTCCCACCTTTTCTATTATCTCATCTGCTATTTTTAACGCACTCTTTACATCAAGCTGCCCCCCCATTGCTCCAAACATCGCTCCCACTGCAACATTTTCCCTTACAGTGGCTGAAGGAAATGGCCTTGGAATCTGAAATGTTCTTCCAATTCCCATAGGAGCCCTTTTGTAAGAGGGAACTCTGGTTATGTCCTTTCCATCAAATACTATTTTTCCCTCTTCAGGGAAGAATACACCGCTGATTAAATTGAACAGGGTAGTCTTTCCACTCCCATTGGGGCCAACAATACCAACAAATTCACCTTCTTTTATTTCAATACTGACATTATTAACAGCTATTAACCCGCCAAATCGTTTGGTTACATTTTCAAGCACCAACAATGCCATACCATCATACCATCCTGTTATATGATGAATCTTTCAAGAGCCTTTCCTCTTGCATATTTTTTTATTACTCCTATTACTCCTTCAGGGAAAATAACTATAATTAAAATGATAATAGGCGCAAATATTAATAACTGGAATCCTGGAAGAATTATGGAGAGATAGTATTTTGATATACCATATATGAGCCCACCAATAACAGGGCCAAGCAATGTTCCTGCACCTCCAAGGAGCACTATAATTATTGCTTCCACTGTGTAGTGTATTTCAAAGACCTCAGGAGGGAATACATAAGGTGTCTTTAGTGCCCAGGATGCCGCGCCTATGAGTCCTGCAAAGCATGCACTGGTAATAAAAGCAATAATTTTATACTTGGTAACATTTATTCCCATCACCCTTGCTGCATCCTCATCCTCCCTTAGTGCAGTTAGGGCATATCCTATCTTGCTTCTCATATATATAATGGTAACAAGTCCTGCAAGTATTGCAATAATGAGCACCATAAAATCCGCCCAGAATGTGGCAATGGCACTTGCTGTTTCCCTTCCCAGTATCTTATTTAACTGTGCCATAAAGATCATGCCTTCAGAGCCGTTCCATATCTTTGCACCTTCAATAAGAAACCTGAATCCTTCATTTACTCCAATGGTGGCGATTGCAAAATAGGCCCCTCTGAGCCTGAGGGCCACTGCCCCCACTGCAATTGAAAGCATGCTTGACATAAAAAGTGCAAGCAGAAATCCGATTACTATAACTATGAATCCCAGATTTGGAACATTGGCAAGTTTTGTAATACTTATAGCCATGCCATATGTTCCTACACCCATAAATGCCACATAGCCAAAATCCACATAACCAGTCATACCAAGGAAGATATTAAATGCCTGTCCCATGGCACAGTAAAACAGGAGCATTGCCACCAACTGCCACATGCCTGCTCCAAACTTTCCCACCAGGAAGAGTATCAGGTAAACCGCAAACAAGGGCGTAAAAGGCAAATATCTTTCAATAGTTTCTTTCATTTTTCACCACTCAGGATACCAGTTGGTCTTATAAGTAGAATAACAAGTAACATAACAAATGAGAAAAATCTGGTCAGGGCAAAGGGTTCTACATTGGGAATAAGGGCAAATAAGGTATAGGAGCCGTTTTCAATTATTCCAAATACAAGACCACCAAAAAAGGCACCATATGGAGAAGAGAGTCCTCCTAAAACAGCAATTACAAATGCCTTAAGGGTATATCCTCCTCCCATATAAGGATTTATTCCAACAGGGATAAACATGGTAAGCAGGACTCCGCTTGCCACTGTAAGGCCAAGTCCCAGAGCGAAACTAAAGGCATAAACACCTTCCACATTGACTCCACATACGCGGGCACCCTCATCATCCTCAACCACACTCCTTATGGCAGACCCTGCCCTTGTTTTATGGAACCATAAATACAGTCCCAGAGCAATTAGCACACTTCCCACAGCAGCAATCAATTTAGAGACTGGCAACACAGTAATTCCCACATTGATTTTAGGAAGTGCCCAATTATAACCTCTGAACTCTGAGCCGAATATGAGTTTTACAACCTCTTCCAGCAGTATGCCCATTGAAAAGGTTGCAAGCAGTGTGGATAGCTCTTCTGCTTTGAAAAGCCTCTTAATTGCTGTGTAATAAAATATTATTCCAAGGGCTCCGCCAACTCCAAATGCCACAGGGATTGCCAATAAAGGGCTTATCCCGAATGAAGTAAATAACCAGTAGGCAATAAATGCCCCCACCATTATGAAGGCTCCATGACCCACATTTACCACCTTCAGGACACCAAAGATAAGGCTCAATCCCATTGTGGCCATACCATAGACAGCGCCCAGGACTATACCCTGTATGATATTCCCTATTAACTGTTCAAATACCATTCCCTTTTCCCTTAAAAATTAAAAAACCTCTCCTCTGACCCGTATAATAGGCCATAGGAGAGGATTGAATAATGGATTAAGGAACAGCCAGTTTTCCTTTTGCCTTTTCAGCAAAGGTTGGCATGGGATAGTAGGGTTTGCCTGTCTGGGCTGCTTCAGGCCACACTATGACCCTTTTTCCACCCTGCCACTGGACATCCACCATGGAGTGACCAACCTGAAGTCCTGTCTCATCTATGTCCCATCCTCCATAAAATGACATAAACTTAAGATCTCCCAGGACCTTTCTCACCTTATCTGAATTGGTGGAATTTGCCCTTTCCACTGCAAGCACATAAGCAAGCACCTGTGCCCCTGCCTCAGCGGCGTGATAGTCAGGTATCATATCTTTCCCTGTTGCCTTTTTAAACAGACGCACGAACTCATCCTGAGAAGGTCCTATCCATGGCAGCCCCAGCTTTTTTGCCTCTTTAGGACTGTATTTCACACCATATTCCCAGTGAGATGGTCCCATTACACCCTCTGCCATATAGGTCAATGCCTTATAAAATGCAGGAAGTGTTGCAGCGGCAATTAAAGAAAGGGCCTTTACATTTATATCCAGATCAGCCATCTGCCTGTTAAAAAGCTGCCCATCCTCAAAATGGCCCCCGCCGAGGACAAAGTCAGGCTTAGATGCCTTTAGTGCTGTAAGGAGAGGGGTTAGGTCTGTTACACCCTTGGGATATGTCCTCTTGAATACAATTTTGAATCCCAGTTTTTTTGCATGTTTTTCCGCACCTTCCATTACCATCTTCGCAAACTCTGAATCCTCATATGCAAGTGCAACCCTCTTTGCTGAAGGATCAATCTTCTTGATCATATCGAGGGTCCCTTCATGGTATCTGCTTGCAGGTCCTATGGTCTGAACAATGTATCTGAATCCCTGCCTGAAGATTTTATTATTGGCACCTCCGTGGTCCATGTAAAGTATTCTGCGACTCTCTGCCACTGGTGCTCCCCTTAAAGTAAGCCCTGAACTATAAGGTGCAAATATTACATTTACCTTTTCCACATTGATAAGCCTTGCGATAAGACTTGTAACTGCTTCCTTTTTGGATTCGCAATCATAATATATGTATTGAAGTGGAATCCTTTTTCCCCCCAGCTTGACGCCACCATATACATTATTTACCCAATCGATCACTGCATTAATTCCGCCTACAGCCTGCTCTCCTGCCTTTGCATATTTTCCTGATAAACATGCCGGGTGTCCTATTACGATTTTCTGGGCCGAATAAGTGCCTGAGGTAAAAACAAGAAAGACTCCCAGGATTACTGTTATTAATAAAATTCCCTTTTTCATAATTCCCCTCCTCCTTTCTTCAAGTATAATTGCTAATAAACCAAAGGACTTATAAGAGTCAAGGATAATCTCAAAATTAAGATAATATAATTTACTATTAATCATCGGATTAATGCCTCTGCCCCTGGCCAGACAAGATGGAGGGCACCTTCCTGCCATCTGACTACATAACAGAAGACCCTATTCTGATATGAACCCCTCTCTGTTTCCCTAAAATTGATGGGACCATAAATGGTTGTCATGTTTGTGTTTTTAATATATTCTAGAATCTGTTCCTTTGATACCTCTGCCATCCTTAAAAAGGCATCTGCTATCACCTGGATTGAGGCATATGCCTGTGCTCCATGATAATCAGGAAATCTTTCAAATCTGTCAAAGAATCTATCAAAAAAATTCTGGGCACCGGGGTAGGGGAGACAGGGGGCCCATGGAGTATATATTGATATAAAATCAGATGAAAAGGAGGTCATGTTAAAAAATTCAGGACTTATCATTGTTCCATCATCTTTTAGAAGAAATACCGGCGGGTTTATCCCCATATCCTTTGATTGGATTAGCAAATTAGAGCCTTCTTTTAGATGTGAGATAAGATAAACGAGGTCAGGTGAGCAGTCTCTTATCTTTGTCAGAATCTCTTCAAGATCAGTTCTGCCAGGCAGGTAATTTTCATTGGCAATTACCTTGAATCTCATCTTAAGAAATATCTTTAGTGCCTTCTTCATCCAGTAATAGCCATATGTGGACCTTTCATGAATTATTGCAACCCTTTTTATTGGATAAATCTCTTTTAGAAACTTAATAAAGAACCTCTTTTTCTGATTTGTGGTGGGACAAAGCCTCAGGAGGTATTGCCAACCCTCCTGGGT
>JALVMZ010000348.1 GCA_027032655.1 Desulfobacteraceae bacterium | reverse complement strand
TTTTTTGCCCCCTTTTTCATCATACTTATTCTCTATTACAAAGGATGCAAGATCAGTATCGTTATCTTTGTCCAGATTTCTTCCCAAAAGTAAATTCCAATCCGAATAATGGGCATAAATTTTGCTTTCAATCCTTTCCAATCTTTCTAAATACCCTATACCATAACTCAACTTCCTCCAGAAAGAAGGATTTACATTATCCTTTATACTGTCTGTATTGGTACTATTAAATAGATAACCTTCAATGGATTGACCAGATGAAGTAAAAGAGAATAACAATAATAAAAATATTATCCATTTTCTCATTCATACCTCCTGAAATTTTCCCAGAGTATACTTCTCATACCTGTTCTCCCTTTTCCCTGTTTTTATCAGTATGAAGAACAGCAATAAATTGTCAACAGGCGTGGGGACGTTAGGTTTTGTCAAGACTCTGAAAAAGCATAGTTAACCTCCTGGTTTTGTTCCTGTTCAGATAATGACTTGGTGTAGTTAACAAGTCCGTGGTATATTAACCTCACAATTTTCCTTTTTATGTTTTTAAGTGCCCTTAAACGTCTTCTGTACCTCCTCTTACCTTCCTGATATTCTTCATAGTATCTTGAACCTTTCTTAACGTTTGAACAGGCTATTTGATGTATCACATGGGCAAGATGCCTGTTGTAATACTTCCTCTTATTCTTCATCCTGCTCTTTGAACTGGATTGCTCCTTAACAGGTGCCTGACCTGAATAACTGGCAAGATGACCATCATCAGGAAATCTCCTTATATCCTGTATCTCTCCCATAACCTGTCCAAAACGAAGGGGAGTTAACCCCTTTATCCCTCTGAAGTATTCCTTATAACCTGGATATAACCTCTTTACATACCCCTCTATCTCTCTCTTTATCCTATCCTTCTCCTCCATAAGCCTCAGCAATACCTTGCATATACTCCTTATCACTACACCCTCTATATCCGTTAATTCCTTTAACCCCTCATCATACCCCTCTGTTAATACCTCCTTTATCCTTTCCGCTTTCCTGACGCCATAACCACCTTTATACATACAACTCCCACCTCCCTTTAATGCCTCATATATCTCTTCTACATCTGCACCCACCACATCCTCAGGTGTGCTGAACCTCATAAAAAATCCTAAACTCGTCCTGTTTATACTGGTGAAAACCTTCTTGTATTTACTCCCAAAAGACTGATGAAGTTCAGCATGTAATTGATTCTTAAAACTCACTATCTGTTTGCTTATCTTCTCATACAACCTGGTAAGCCTCTTTAATCCCTGAACCTCTGGGTCTAAACTCAATGCATTCAT
>JALVMZ010000347.1 GCA_027032655.1 Desulfobacteraceae bacterium | reverse complement strand
CTCCAAGACCATCAGCTACCAGAAGAACTATTTTTTTATCGCTTTTCGTTATGAGCTCCTTTTCCACAGATAACATGAAAAAAGTTTATAGGAGCTTATTTTCTGGAGAGAAAATCCTTTTCGAATTTTTCTATATTTTCCTTCTTACCCAGAATCAGTATAATGTCTCCTTCTTCTATCAGGGTACCTGCTGTCGGAGGTGCTATAACTTCCCCCGAACTCTTTATGACCGAAACGATATAGATATTGTAGAGATTGGTCAGGTTTAATTCCTTTATGGTTTTGCCCGCAAGGGGACTTCCGCTCTCTACCTCTATTTCCTCTATTCTCAGGTTGTAAATTTCGAAGAAATCGTGCAACCCCGGTTTGAGAAGGGCATTTGCGATTTTAATCCCGGCCATTTCGTAGGGCAGAACCACGTGATTGGCTCCTGCTTTTAGCATAAAATTCTTCGAGCGCTCGTCCATCGCTCTGGAAACGATAAATAGATTCCTGTTTAAATTTCTGGCATTTATAATAACGAAAATGTTGTCCGGGTCGTTGGATAGGGCAGCAACCAGTCCTTTCGCAATATCTATATGGGCTCTTTTCAGCATTTCTTCATCTGTTGCGTCTCCCAGGAGCACTTTAACCCCATCCTTTTCAGCCCTTTCAGCTTTCTTTATGTCCTTTTCTATAACTATAACCTTTCTTCCATCCTTTAGAAGCTCCTGTGTGGTGGCTCTTCCTATCCTTCCATATCCACATATAATGTAATGGTCCTTCATTTTTCTGACTCTCCTTCTTCCAATTCTTCCCAGAATTTCCTCGCTTAAAATCATGGAAAATACATTGGTGGCTATAACAGCGAGTATCCCCCATCCGAAAATTATAACCAGAATGGTCCAGAGCCTTCCGATGGAGGAGAGGGGGATGATTTCCGCATATCCAACAGTGGATATGGTTATTATGGTCATGTAGAGGGCATCGAAGGGATTGGCATGTTCTATGAATATGTATCCGAGGGTGGAGATTATTATAACCAGAACGAGAATGAAGAGATACAGGGAAATTCTTTTTACGATATTCACTTTCCGAGAACTTTTTTCCTTTCGGATGGATTCATAGTAAGATAACAGGCATATCTGAACAGGAGCTCCCTGTCGATTTCGGAAGGCTTACCTGTTATTACCTTCTTTCTGAACTTCATGTAATTCTCCGAAACAGATTCTATTTCCTTCAGGACTATTTCTATTTCCCGGTTCAGGGCAAGCAGTTCATCCATAATTCTTCTGGCATAAACCCGGCGGAGTAGTTCCTTCAGTCTTCTCATG
>JALVMZ010000346.1 GCA_027032655.1 Desulfobacteraceae bacterium | reverse complement strand
GTTTTTAAAGAGATTAACAATATTTCATGTTAGGGGATTTTTCAATGAAAAAGTCATCCAACAATAAATACTTCCAGGATACCAATGGATTCAATAGAAGAAAAAAGTCCTTTCTATTACTTCTCATAATCTTTTTAGTTCTAATGATTACTAAAGATTGGATTCTCCTTGGTGGAATAGAATATTACAGGCCGTTTTTATATATTACTTCTATAATAACTATTCTTTTTTTTATTCTTATAATTCTGTTTTTTAAAAAAGAATTAAATTTTTTAGACATGGAAATGGCACTAATGGAGCTATTTCAGGACATGCCTGATATTATTTATACAATCGACAGGAATGGAAGATTCATCCACATAAACAGGTCATTCTTAAAAGAGAGTGGGTATCCAAAAGATGAAATAATTGGTAATAGTCCTGAAATACTATTTTATAAAGAAGATGCACAAATTGCCCGAGAATCATTTAAAAAGGGCTTAAAGGGTGAGCCTCACGAATTTGAGATGAGAATCAGGAGAAAGGATGGATCAGTTGGTTGGTACAGGATAATAAGCAGACCTTTTACAGACAACAAAGGAGAAGTGACCGCTATTTATGGGTTTGCAAGAAACATTGATGATAGAAAGAGAGCTGAAAAATCACTTAAACAAAGCGAAGAGAGATACCGAATTCTTGTGGAAAACAGCTTTGATGGCATATTCATACAAAAGGGAAACATAATCATATTTGCTAACAGAAGGATGCACGAAATTCTTGGCTATGAAGAAGGAGAACTCATTGGAAAAGAGCACTGGATAGTCTATCATCCAGAGTATCAGGAGCTCACCAGGTCCAGGGCAATAGCCAGAATGAAGGGAGAGGATGTCCCGGAAAAATATGAAGTAAAACTCCAGAGAAAGGATGGCACATGGCTTTATGGAGAAGTAAGTGCCAAAATGATCAATATTGAAGATGAACTCGGGATAATTGTATGGATTAAGGATATCACTGAATGGAAAAAGGCAAAAGAGGAACTGGAAAAATCTGAGAGAAGATACAGAGAGTTGATAAATTCGGTAAAAGACTTTGTCTATACCCATGACATTCAAGGCAGATTTCTTTCCGTTAACAGGGCATTTGTTGAACGAGTTAGCTATTCTGAGGAAGAACTCCTCACGATGTCTGTGGCAGATATGATGAAAAAAGAACTGAAGTCCGTATTTTTTTCTGAATATCTTGAAAGAATCAAGCATGATGGATTTCATTCGGGCATTACCGCATATTACACCAAAAAAGGTGAAAAGATATACATAGAGCACCATAATACTTTGGTCTATCCAGAAAAAGGGGAGCCTTATGTAAGCGGGATTGCAAGGGATGTAACGGATAGAATCCTTTCAGAAAGGGAAATCAAAAAACTTCAGGAAAGCATGATACAGGCCCAGAAGATGGAGGCCATTGGCACCCTTGCAGGTGGTATTGCTCATGATTTTAATAACCTCCTGATGGGAATTCAGGGGCATACATCCATTATGTTACAGAACCGCTCAAAAAAAGACCCCGATTACGAAAGGCTGAAAAACATTGAAGAGTATGTAAAACAGGGCTCAGAATTAACAAGACAGCTACTGGGAATTGCAAAGGGAGGAAAATTTGAAGTCAGGACCCTTAATATGAATGATATTATAAAGTCACATAATCAACTTTTCGGAAGAACCAGAAAAGGGATTATTCTCAGAGGAGATTATCAGAGGGATCTCTGGTCCATAAGGGCGGATAAATCCCAGATGGAGCAGGTGCTAATGAACCTATACATCAATGCAGATCAGGCAATGCCAGATGGTGGGAGAATATATGTAAAGACCCGGAACTGCGAAATCGATAATGATATGGCAGATGTATTGAATATCACCCCTGGTAAATATATAAAGATCAGTGTTACAGATACTGGTGTGGGAATGGATAAAGAGACGATGAAAAGAATTTTTGACCCATTCTTTACTACAAAAAGTATGGGAAGAGGAACAGGGCTTGGACTTGCATCAGTATATGGGATAATAAGGAATCACAAAGGTGCCATAAGCGCAAAAAGTGAAATTGGAAAAGGTAGCACATTTGAAATTTATCTGCCTGCAGTTGAGGCAGAACCTGAAGGCATTGAAAAGGAAGCAAAGGATGAAAAAATCAAGACGGGCACTGGAACCATTTTACTTGTGGATGATGAGGACATGATTATTGAGATAGGTAAACAATTTATTGATATCCTTGGATACAGAGCGATTTGTGTAAAGAGTGGTCAAGAGGCCATTAAGATTCTAAAAGATAATCCTGATATTGATCTTGTGATTCTGGATATAATAATGCCTGGCATGAGTGGTGGAGTTGTCTTTGATAAAATAAAGGAGATAAGACCTGATGTTAAGGTGCTCCTTTCAAGTGGTTTTAGTATTGATGGAGAGGCACGGTCCATAATGGAGCGTGGATGTAATGGATTTATTCAGAAGCCATTTGACCTCAAGAGGTTCTCCAAGAAGATTTACGAGATACTTGGGAAAGAATAAAGGGCAGGAATCCTCCTGCCCTTATCCTTAAGACATATCCTGTTGATTATTTAAAACTCCTCTTCTTCTAATTCTATTCCATCCCTTTCAAACTGCTCATCTCTCATCTCCCTTGCCCTTCTTATCTCTTCCTCGCTCCATGGTTCAACTATTAATGAATCGGCAACAAGTTCCCACAGGTATTTTATCTCAACTCCCAGGTCATACTCCTTTACCAGACTCTTCATTAACTGATCTCTACAATTGTGGCATGGTGCAATGACCATCTCTGCCTTTGTATCCATGATCTGCTTTGCCTTAACCCTACCATAATATATTCTTTCTTGAGCATATGGCATTGCCCATGCACCACCACCCGCTCCGCAGCAGAAATTATTCATCCTGTTGGGATACATCTCCACAAAGTCTTCACAGCACTGCTGGACAATCCATCTTGGCTCTTCAAAATATCCATGACCAAAGGCCTTCTGGCTCTTTCTACCGTAGTTGCAGGGATCATGTAGAGTTACCTTTTGCTTATGGATGCTTTTATCCACCTTGATTCTGCCTGTTTCAAGATACTCTTTCAAAAGGTCATGGACTGAGAGAACTCTGTATTTTTCAAATGTCTCAGGGTACCACATTTGCAACCCTAACCTGGTTGCATAATATGCATGGCCTCATTCTGGCAATAGCAGGGTCTTACATTCAAGTCTTTCCAGATGCTCCACTATTCTTCCCACAAATGTCTTCATGGCCTCATCATCACCGCTGAAAAGACCCCAGTTAACACCTTCCCAGTTAAAGGATGGGACCGTCCAGTCCTCTTTTGCACAGTAGAATATCTTCCACCAGAATTTCATATCATCAGGTTCACCAAATGGCTCCTTACTGTTAATTGTAACAAGCACATTTGCACCCTTTTTATCAACAGGGACATAGAATCCCGGAAAACCCTCATCTTCATCCAGCTCTCTTCCAAGATCAGCAAGGAGAAAGAGAAAATCGTCTTTGGGGATTCCAAGGTTATTTCCCTTTTCAAGGTCCATTACAACACCTTTATGTATTGGACCGGGCACCTTATCCCTGTTTCTTAAGGCCCTTGCCCTCCTTATAGTTTTAAGGATCTCAACGCCCTGGGGACATGCATATTCGCACCTTCCACACATTGTGCATATCCATGGGAACCTGCTCTCGATAAGCTCATCATCCAGGCCAAGGGCTGCCATCCTGATTGCCTTTCTGGGATCCATTCCATCCACTCCTGTTATTGGACAGCCACTAGCACAGGTGCCACATGTAAAACAAACATCAGCCCATTCAGGAGCAACTCTGAGTTTGCTCTCTTTGCGTTTTATGGTTATGGGTTCCATTAAAAATGCCTCCTTATATGGATTCTCACTTACAAAATATCAAAAAGACTTTAACCTTTGTTTTTACAAAAGTCAAATATTAAAATACCTTTCCCAATGGATATTTCCTGATTGAAAATGTAAATCATTCAGATAGAAACCAAGGATATCGTGTAAAAAAATAACTATATTGTAGCTATAATGTAAATATTTATTGCCATATCGGATATAATATTTTATAAAGGATTTTTTTATCTAAGGGAATTATTCTCATAAATTTTATTAATTTCAGGAGGTTTTCCATGGATTTTACACTGAGTGAAGAATTACAGATGCTTCGGGAAATGGCCCGTAATTTTGCACAGGAGAAGATTGCTCCCTTTGCTGATGAATGGGATGAAAAGCATTACTTTCCCTATGAAGAAGTCATCAAACCAATGGCTGAGTTGGGATTTTTTGGAACAGTA
>JALVMZ010000345.1 GCA_027032655.1 Desulfobacteraceae bacterium | reverse complement strand
TTGACTCCGGTGAAGCCTTGGTGGGCATGCGGGAATTCAGGGGGGCCCTTGCCACAAGGATGACTTACACGGCTACTGGGCGGGTAACAAATGTGGCCGCAAGGTTGGCTGATTTGGCTAAAGGTGGTGATATACTGATAACCATGAACACCAGGGAGCTTATCGGTGATTTTTGGAAGGTGTATGATATAGGTAAGGTCATGTTAAAGGGGGTGCATTCTCAGATCAGAATTTATTCTCTTAAAAATCCGGATGCATCATTTCAGTACCAGGCCAATAAATAAAAGAGAAGTTCCATTTTTTATAACGGAATCCTTCAAATAGGGCAGTTCAGAAGTATAAGGAATAGACAGGTAAAGTATATGTATTTTCCCTGTCAAATTAATTACTTTTCAAAACCCAGCTCTTCTGTTAAAATTAATTCCTATTTTTTTATGGGGTATTAATAAACAATGGGATATGTGTTTGGACCAGTTCCTTCAAGGCGTCTTGGTTTATCCCTTGGACTGGACCTTGTTAAATCCAAGACATGCTCCTTTGATTGCATTTACTGCCAGGTGGGTAAGACCACTCAAAAAGAGATTGATTGCAGGAATTTTATGAATGTTGGCAGTCTATTATCCGAATTAAAGGAAGTCCTTGGTGAGGTAGCCTATGATACTATTACTCTGTCGGGGTCAGGTGAGCCCACCCTGAACAAAGACATTGATATAATTATAAATGGTATAAAGGAGATCAGCACAAAAGAGATAGCCATACTCACAAATGGTTCATTACTCTGGAAAAGAGATATAAGAGAAAGAGTAAGGGGAGCTGATATCATTCTTCCCACTCTATCAACTACAAATCAGGAGACATTTCAGATAATCCACAGGCCACATCCTTCGCTGGAAGTATCAAAAATAGTTGATGGTCTTATTGCCCTTAGAAATGAATTTGAAGGCCTTATATGCCTTGAAGTAATGCTCATATCAGGTATTAATGACTCAGAGGAGGAACTGGAGGCCTTGAGAGAAACTGCTAAGAGAATAAGGCCTGATAAGATCCAGTTAAATACAGTGGTGAGGCCACCAACAGATAAAAGGGCAAGACCACTTGACAGTGCCAGAATGGAGCATATAAAAGATATGTTTGGTGACCGTGCAGAGGTGATAGCATATGAATCAGTCAGACAAAAAGTAAGTGGTGGATCAGTAAGAGAGAGAGAGATAATTCAGATGGCAAAAAGGAGACCCATCAGGACGGTTGATATTTCTCATGCCTTGAATGTGGAATTAGAGATGGTTGAAATAATTGTAGGCACTCTTTGTAAGGAGGGAAAGTT
>JALVMZ010000344.1 GCA_027032655.1 Desulfobacteraceae bacterium | reverse complement strand
GTAATTAATAGCGAATGCGAACAAATTTTTTTCAATCATCCTCTTATTGTTCACGCTGATGTTAAACATTCAAATTTTGAAGACAGATATTATGCATTGGGCGTTACAGACTTGGGCAGAAAGCTATTTGTTGTATTTACTATACGGAACAAAAAAATACGAATTATTTCAGCAAGAGATATGAGTCGAAAAGAAAGAAAGATTTACGAGGCAATATGATGAAGAAAAAAAAGTTACCTAAATTTAAAGATGAAGATCAGGAAAGGGAATTTTGGTCCTCGCATGACTCAACAGAATATATAGATTGGGAGAGTGCTGAAGAACTCATACTTCCCAACCTGAAACCTTCTTTAAAAACTATATCATTACGTTTGCCTGAGCATCTTTTGAACGAACTCAAATTTCTGGCTAACAAAAAGGATGTACCTTATCAATCATTATTAAAGATGTTTTTGGCAGAAAGGGTTCAATCGGAGATAAGTAAATTAAGTCGTAACAAATTGAAATTTAAAGAAAAAATGTCCCAACAATAGGGTGCACTTGACCGCCATTCCGCTGCGTCCTTCGGGCTTGCGTCCTGTCGGCAGGTAACCTTTGTCGTTAGGCAAAATAATGATAATAAAGTGGAGATTATAGATGAAGATAGAATCAACAAGATTATTATGATAATTAGGGATTGTATTCTGTTCCCTTTTCAAAGGCAGAAATATTGGTTCTGTAAAACCTCTCAGGTGAGAGCTCCTTTATGGTTGCTTTCATTTTATCCGGCCCGAAAAGACCCTGAAACTTTGATGAGAAAAGTCCCAGTAAAATTAGATTGGAGGACATGGGAGCATTCATCTCCATAGCCATCTGATGGGCGGGCACTGTAAAGTATGAGATACTGTTTTTTGTTAAATAATCCTTCACCCTGGGTTCTGGTGCCCTGTCAGGTAATCCATTAATGAAAAATTTTGCACCCTTTGAAAGAAACGGGAGATTACGGTATCCTTCCTTCTCATCAAGGGCTAATAGTATATCCGCAGTGCCACTTCGGACAAGCGAGCTCTTGACATCACCTATCCTCAGGTGCGATATTACTGACCCCCCTCTCTGTGCCATTCCATGAGTCTCTGCACCCAGGACATTTAATCCCTGTTCCATGGCAGTGTAGGCAAGTATTCTTGTCATAAAAAGAATCCCCTGACCACCAAGACCGCAAATCACCATATTGAGTATGTCCTTCAATCCTAACCCTCCTTATCATCTAATACCTTTATGGCATGTTTTGGACACACCAATACGCACTGGGCACATCCTGCGCATATCATCTGATTTATCTCTGCCTTTCCCTTTTCCTCATCATGGTATATGGCAGGACATTCAAAACGATCAATGCAGAAATTACACTCCCTGCATTCATCAGTAATAACTATGTGTTTTCTTTCAGGGATTGCCTCCCCCCTGTATGCTATTACACAGGGGTGTCTTGAAATTATTACAGCGATTCCGCCTTCGGGTTCTTTTATATATTCATTTGCACGCTTCAGGGCCTGCATTAATGATTTCTGGTCATATGGGTCCACCACATCAATATAATCCACACCACAGCCTGCAACCAGTCTTTCAAGGGAGATGGCCTTTCCCTTAGTGCCATCTGCCCTTATACCCAGCCCCGGGGTGGGCTGCATACCGGTCATGGCAGTGGTCTGGTTATCCAGTATCACCAGAATAAATCTGGCACCATTATATACTGCATTCAGTAACCCCGCAGGGCCTGAGTGATAGAATGTGCTGTCACCTATGGTGGCAATTACAGGTTGGTCTTTTCCATCCTTCAAAAATGACTGATTAAACCCGGAGGCCATTGTAATGGCAGAACCCATATCAAGACATGTATCCACTGCACCCAGGTTTAATCCCAGGGTGTAGCATCCAATATCAGAGGTAAATATGGCCTTTGGAGAGAATTTCCTTATCACAAAGAATGATGATCTATGGGGGCAACCTGGACACAGTGTTGGTCTTCTGACAGGGAGATTCAATTCTGAGACAAGTTCCTGTGATTCTTTGGTAGGGGGCTTTTTCATCCCATCAACGCCCTTTTCTCTGAGCACCCTTTCAAGGATTTCATATATCACATCAGGAACCAGTTCCCCTGCATCAGGCACATACCCATTCAATCTTCCCATGGTCTTTGATCTTTCTCCCAAAAGATACTCAATAAATGAATCAGTCTCTTCCAGAACTAAAACGCTCTCGCAGGCATTGAGAAACTCATCTGCCAGTCTCTGAGGGAAGGGATATGGTGTGCCTAACTTTAGAACAGGCACGATTCCCTTAAGATTTTCCTCCTCCAGTATATCATCCACCACACTATATGGAACTCCGCCTGCAATTATTCCAACTGGATACTTCTTATCTGGCTCCAGGGTATGAAAATTTATATCTGAGAGATTTTCAAACTCCTTTTGTATCTCTTTTAATTTCTTATTGAGTTCCCTGTGAAGTATCAGTCTGAATCTGGGGGTTGCAGCCCATCTCATTGGATCTTTTTTAAACTCTGCCTTATTGGACTCGAGCTTAATGTTAGGGTAACTTATGCTCTGCCTTGCATGACATACCCTTATGGCTGGCCTGAGAACAAAGGGCACCCTGTATTTTTCTGAGAGCTCAAGGGATAGCTTTGCCATCTTTCTTGCTTCCATGGGATTTGATGGGTCCATCACAGGCACCTTGGCAACCCTTGCCATCATTCTGCTGTCCTGCTCGGTCTGTGATGAGTGGGGCCCTGGATCATCACATGATATAATCACAAGCCCTCCCACAACACCAAGATATGCTGAACTCATAAGGGAGTCTGCGGCCACATTGAGTCCCACCTGTTTCATACAGCATGCTGACCTTTTACCTGTGATTGCAGATGAAAGGGCATTATCAAGGGCAACCTTTTCATTGGTTGACCATTCAGCATAGGTGTCAAGGGACTGCTGTGTTGAAATCCTCAAAAATTCTGGAAGTATCTCCGAACTGGGAGTTCCAGGATAACTGGCCAGAAATTCGCATCCTCCTTCGAGCAGTCCCAGGGCTATTGCACCATTGCCAATAATGATCTCTTTTTTTTCCATACTTACCCCTTATTTCAAGACTCCCGTTCCTTATTATACCATGATAGAGAATTGGTCTGTGTTTATAGGTGGATGGTAGCCTTTTATATTAGAAAGGTCAATACCATCCACCTGATTTTTAGTTCGATGCCTTTTTAAATTGTGATGGCTTGGGAAGTGGCTCAATATCTTTAAGTGCCCTTTCAATCTCCTCCCTTGGGAATTCATAATCGGATAGCTTTCCTGATAGATATGCTTCATATGCTGCCATATCCACCAGTCCATGTCCGCTCCAGTTAAAGAGAATCACCTTTTCTTTCCCTTCTTCCTTTGCCTTTACAGCCTCTCTTATTGCCATGGCAATTGCATGGTCTGTCTCGGGTGCGGATATATATCCTTCTGTCCTTGCAAAGGTAATCCCTGCCTGGAATGTCTCAAGCTGAGGCACTGCTTCAGCCCGGATTAACCCGTCTAAGACGAGCTGGCTCACAATGGGAGCCATTCCATGATACCTGAGTCCGCCTGCATGTATTGGGGCAGGAACAAAGCTATGTCCCAGTGTGTGCATGGGAAGAAGAGGGGTCATCTGGACCGTATCTCCAAAATCATATGCAAATGGCCCTTTGGTCATGGTGGGGCAGGATGCCGGCTCAACGGCAATAACATCAATCTCTCTTCCATTTATCTTGTCCCGGACAAATGGAAGGGCAAGGCCAGAAAAATTGCTCCCACCACCTGCACAACCAATCACCACATCTGGATAATCTCCCACCATAGATAACTGCTTTTGGGCCTCAAGGCCTATGATGGTCTGATGAAGCAGCACATGATTAAGCACACTCCCCAAGGAATACTTGGTGTTCTCATCCATGACCGCTGCTTCCACTGCCTCACTTATTGCAATACCAAGACTCCCTGGTGAATCAGGGTCCTCTTCCAGTATCTTCTGTCCAGCCTTGGTCTCAGGGCTGGGGCTGGCAACACATTTGGCCCCCCAGGTTTCCATCATTATCCTTCTGTAGGGTTTCTGATTATAACTTACCTTTACCATGAAAACCTTACACTCAAGCCCAAATAGTGCACAACAGAAGGAAAGGGCACTTCCCCACTGGCCTGCACCGGTCTCTGTGGTTATCCTCTTTGTCCCTGAGATCTTATTGTAATATGCCTGAGCAAGGGCGGTATTGGGCTTGTGGGATCCTGGAGGACTAACCCCTTCATTTTTAAAATATATCTTTGCAGGGGTATTCAAATATTTTTCAAGACCATATGCCCTATAAAGGG
>JALVMZ010000343.1 GCA_027032655.1 Desulfobacteraceae bacterium | reverse complement strand
GTAAGACTGAAGGCCTCCCATTTGCTGGAAATGGATAGCAGCACTATTGCAAGGAAGCTGAGGGGTGGGCCAGGAATTAGCGGAAATATACAACCAACAACTCCTAAAATTCCAATTATAAGCCCTGAGATACCAAGAATAGTTGAGATCATTCTTAGATAAGATGTCCTTTTAAATAATTTATAAGATTAAGCCCGAGTATGTCTTTACTTGCATCTTCACCATACCCATATCTAAGCATTATGTCCATTAGCTCTCTTACTATATTAATATCAATCTTCTTATCGGTCATATCAAATCCGCCCAGGTCAGAGCCAATACATATTCCATCAGGGCCAAATTTCTGAACCAGGGTATCCAAATGTGAAAATACAAGTTCAATACTGAACTTCCTATCCTGAGATAACATCTCGGGATTAAAACTGATACCAATGATACCTCCCCTTTCTATTATCTCCTTTGCCTGCTCCAAATCAATATTACGGGGTGTGCTGAAAATCTCCCTTACACCGGTGTGGGAACATATTATCGGTGATTCAATCATCCTCATAAGTTCCCAGAAGCATTTTGGATGAAGATGTGCCACATCAATTATTAATCCATTTTCAATCAATAAATAGATAACCTCTCTTCCTTCATCCGTAATTCCATCTGGATATGGCACCCCGCATCCATCTCCAAGCCTGTTCTTTCCCTGATGGGTAAGACCTACTATACGGATTCCATGCTTTATAATCTCCTCAATATAATTATGGTTTCCAACGAGTGCGTCTGCATTCTCTAAAAGCAATATCTTACCCATGTCTTCTTGAGCATGGGTCAATGCATCTATCTCTGAAGTGGTCAATACGGTTTCAGGTGATTTCAGATTCTCTTCCATGAAATCTATTATCTGGCTCAGGCGTTTTCGTGAGCCTTCTCCATTAAATTTATCTTCACAGTAGAGTGCACATATGATAAGCCTAACACCTGTATTTTTCATTAATTCTATTGTGTAAGGCCCGTCTTCAAGCTCTGAGAAGGGCCTTACTTTATCCTTCTTCATCATATAATAGATAATATCCACATGTGCATCAGCTAAAAGTCCGCTCATGGGAATAGACCTCTCTATAATTACCTGATATTTAATAATCCACAGAAGGGAAGAGCCTTTTATCAGTATGAGGCAGAAATAGGGCTGCCACATACTCATCCATAAATGGCTGATATACAGAAAGTTCTATATTGGTCATAGACTTGGCAATGGATATACATTTCTCAAATGCTGCCTCTGATATTAAGGACATCCTTGCCCCTGAAAGGGAGCTGTTCCCTATAAAGGCAATCC
>JALVMZ010000342.1 GCA_027032655.1 Desulfobacteraceae bacterium | reverse complement strand
GCTAAAGAGAGGGCAGACCTGGAAGAGATTATGGCCAAGGTCTCGAAGGAGATGGAAAAGAGGAAAGAGGAAAAGGCACAGGAAGGTGTCCTGGCTGAAGTGAAGAGTTTTGATTTTGATTTGACAGAAAGAATAACCATTTCTTTAAAAAGAATGCATAAACATAGTTAATTAAAAATACCTCTTAAGAAAGGAGGACCAAGATATGTCCAAATTAGTAGCATTTGCCGCCATTCAGGGCGCATATAACATAGTATCAAAAGCTGAAGGAAAGCTTAAAAAGGCACTTGATACATATAGTGCAACAACAAAACTGGAATTTCCAAATACAGCATATTATCTTCCAATAATCTATTCCCTTACAGGAATAAAAGTAACAGATCTGGAATCTGCCATAAAGCCAATGCAACTGGCAAGAAAGCTCCTTCCACCCCATATTAAAAAAGACTGTCATCTGCCTTATCTCGGGTCTCTTCTGGATGCAGGCATGGCAGCACTTTTTGCTGAAGAGATTGTTGAGGCAATAAGATATGTGGAGGATCCTGATTTTTATCAACCAGGAGTTGAGGATCCTGATATTGAAAATGGAAAGATCTGGCTTGGTGCAGCGGATGATACCATAATGAGAAAGAGAGGCGTGGAATTTGTTGATGGCACAGCACCTGGTTTTGCAGCCATAGTTGGAGCAGCACCTGATTCTAAAACTGCTAAAAAGATTGCTGAAGAGTATCAGATCAAGACCATATATGTATTTATGTGTGCAAATCAGAATGGAACCACATTTGCAGAGCAATTGATAGAAGAGGGCGTTCAGATAGGCTGGAATACAAGATTGGTGCCTTTTGGACCGGATATATCCGCTGCTGTGTTTGCCCTTGGTTTTGCAAACAGGGCAGGAATGGCATTTGGCGGCATTCAGCCCGGTGATTATAAAAAACAACTTGCCTATCAGAAGAACAGGATATTTGCATTTGTCAATGCACTTGGTGAGGTTAATGCTGAATGGGCAGCAAATGCAGCAGGTGCCATTAACTGGGGTTTTCCCACTATTGCTGATACAGATATTCCTGAGGTCCTACCTACAGGTGTCTGCACCTATGAACATGTGGTAGCAAATGTGAAACATGATGAGTTAACCCAGAGGTCCATTGAGATAAGGGGACTCAAGGTTACCATCACAAAGATTGACATACCCCTTGCATACGGTCCTGCATTTGAGGGCGAGCGTGTCAGAAAGGATGACCTCTATCTTGAGATGGGCGGAGGAAAGACCCAGTGCACAGAGCTCTGCAAAATGGCAGAGATGAATGAGATAGAGGATGGAAAGATCGAACTCATTGGTCCTGATATTACAGATGTGAAAAAGGGAGATCGTCTGCCCCTTGGTATATATGTCCAGGTTGCAGGAAGAAAGATGCAGCCGGACTTTGAACCCATTCTGGAACGCCAGATTCATCACCTTATAAATTATGCACAGGGTATCATGCATATTGGTCAGAGGGATATATCCTGGATAAGGGTGAGTAATCAGGCAGTGGAGAAGGGATTCACCTTAAAAGATATTGGAACAATTCTGCATGCAAAGTTTCACCAGGATTTTGGAAACATTCTGGATAAGGTGCAGGTAACCCTCTATACCAACAAAGAAGATGTGGACAAACTAACGGAAAGGGCAAGACAGGAATACCGTATGCGGGATGACAGGGTGGAAAAGATGACAGATGAGAGTGTGGAAATCTTCTACTCCTGTACCCTGTGTCAGTCATTTGCACCCAGCCATGTGTGTGTTATAAGTCCGGAAAGAACAGGGCTTTGTGGTGCATATAACTGGATGGATTGTAAGGCATCTTATGAGATTAATCCCACAGGCCCCAACCAGCCGGTTGAGAAGGGTGAGTGTCTGGATCCCAAACTCGGACAGTGGAAGGGTGTAAATGAGTTTGTGAAAAAGGCATCCAGAGGTGCCATTGATCACTACAATTTTTACAGCATTGTCCATGATCCCATGACCACATGTGGATGCTGTGAATGTATTGCTGCTGTTCTTCCCAAGTGTAATGGTATAATGACCGTTCATAGAGACTACACAGGTGAGACACCTTCTGGAATGAGGTTTAGCACCCTTGCTGGAGTGATGGGAGGTGGTCAGTCCACACCTGGTTTTGTGGGGCATTCAAAATACAACATCACCCAGAGGAAATTCATTTTGGGTGATGGTGGAATCCTGCGCCTTGTATGGATGCCAAAGTCTTTGAAGGAGGAGATAAAGGAAAGACTGATCAAAAGAGGAGAAGAGGTTGGTTGTCCTGATTTGATTGACAGGATAGCAGATGAGACAGTTGGAACAACCGAAGAAGAGATACTGCCATTTTTAAAGGAAAAGGATCATCCTGCACTTAAGATGGAGCCCATTGTAAGTTAATCTTTCTTGGGTCTCCACAGGATATCCTTATAAATAAAATTTTTATGAGGAGTAAGTTATGGGTCTAACTGGAATTCAGATATTCAAACTGTTGCCAAAGACTAATTGCGGTGAGTGTGGTGTGCCCACATGTCTTGCCTTTGCAATGAATCTTGCTGCGGGCAAGGCTGAACTGGATTCCTGTCCTTATGTTTCAGATGAGGCACGGGAGCAACTTGCCGAAGCCGCTGCTCCACCCATAAGACAGGTGGTAATCGGTGCAGGCGTCAGGGCACTAAAGATTGGTGGCGAGACCGTCATGTTTCGTCATGAAAAGACATTTTACAATCCCACAGGGATTGCTGTGCTTGTCAATTCTGATATTTCATCTGATGAACTGGACACAAAATTGAAGGAATGGAATGCTTTACAGTATGAAAGGGTTGGCCTGAACCTGAGACCAGAATTGATTGCTCTAAAGGATACAGGTGGAAACGGTGCTTTTGTAAGCTGTGCAGAGAAGATCGCGAAAGAGAGTGAATTTAATCTTATTCTCATAAGCGATGATCCTGCAAGGCTTAAATCTGCGGTTGATGTTGTGGGATTCAAAAGGCCTCTACTTTATGCTGCTACAAAAGATAATGTGGAAGATATGGGTAATCTGGCAAAGGAGACAGACCTTCCATTAGCTGTTAAGGGTGATGGCCTTGAAGGTGTAATGGAGTTGACAGAAAAGTTAACTGCTATGGGACTTAAAGACCTTGTTATTGATTCTGGTTCAAGGGAGCTGAAGCAGGTATTTCAGGATCAGGTCATAATAAGACGGGCCCCGCTTGTTGCCAAGGAAAAGCGACTGGGTTTCCCAACAATTACTTTTCCATGTGAAATGGCAAGCAATCTGGATGTAGAAACCCTTATCTCTGCAATGCTGATTGCCAAGTATGCAGGAATCGTTGTTCTATCAGATTTCAGCGGAGAGAATCTATTTCCATTACTGGTGGAGAGGCTGAATATCTTCACTGATCCACAGAGACCAATGACAGTTACTCAGGGTATCTATGAGATTGGCACCCCGGATGAGAACTCCCCGGTGCTGGTCACAACCAACTTCTCTCTTACATACTTTATAGTGAGCGGAGAGATCGAGGCAAGCAGGGTTCCAAGCTGGCTGTTAATCATGGACACAGAAGGTCTTTCAGTTATGACTGCATGGGCAGCAGGTAAATTTACTGGCGATGCAGTGGGGATGTTTGTGAAAAAATCAGGGATTGCTGATAAGATATCCCATAGGAAGGTGATTATCCCTGGTTATGCTGCAGCAATAAGTGGAGATATGGAAGAGGAGCTACCTGATTGGGAGATTATTATAGGACCAAGAGATGCCTCTCTGATACCTAAGTTTTTAAAAGAGATGGTAAAGTAGACTAACAGGGGGTTGATTATGTTAATAATAGGGGAAAATCTAAATGTAATAAATAGAACCATAGGCAAGGCTCTGAAAGAGATGGATCCTGGCCCGATTGCAGAGGAGGCAAAAAGGCAGAAGGACAAAGGTGTAGATTTTATCGATGTGAACTTAGGACCTGCCAGGAAAAATGGACCGCAATTAATGGAGTTTGTAGTAAAGACGATACAGGAGGAGATAGGAGATACCCCTCCCCTCTGTCTTGATACATCCAATATTGAGGCCATGGAGGCAGGACTTGCGGTTCACAAGGGGAAGGCAATCATTAATTCCATTATGTGCAGACCTGAGAGATATGAGAAGATGATCCCCCTTGCAGTAAAATATAAGGCCTATATGATTGCTCTTATGTGGGGGCCGGAGGGATTGCCCAGGGATGAAAATGAAAGAGGTGCCCTTGCTGCTGAATTGATTTATGCTGCCAATGAGGCAGGAATACCAAATGAAGACATATTTGTGGATGGTATTGTAACTCCAGTAAACATTCAACAGCCCCAGTTGATGAGTCTGCTGGCATTTCAGGAGATGCTCCAGGATATGTTTCCCGGAATTAAATCCACATGCGGTCTTTCAAATGTCTCAAATGGAGCACCAGACCATCTTCGTCCCATATTAAATCAGACCTATATGGTTATGCTTGAGCGTAAGGGGATGTATTCATGTATTGCTGACGCATATGATGATAAGCTACTTAGCATTGCTAGGGGTGAGAGGCCGGACATAGTTGAGGTCATACACAAGGTAATGGATGGAGAAGATATTGATATGGATTCCCTTTCAAAAGAGCTTCAGGATTATGTCAAAACAGCAAGGGTTATATTGGGTCATACCCTTTATTCGGATTCCTGGCTCGAACTATAATTTAAAAGTTTAGTTGACATTATACTAACCTCCCCATAAATTGTTATGGGGAGGTTAGTTTTTATGGTTGAACTGATTGTCAGGTCTTTCATATTTGGGGCAATACTTGTAATCTATGGGGCTGAGGTCTGACCGTTTCTTGAAGGCCTGGGGTATTTTCAGGCCTCGGTCAATACATTCATACCTTTGATAATCTTTCTCGTCCCTCGATTAATACTCTACAAGATAAACAGATCATTTTATAAACTGCATGAAGGAGAAAGCCTAAATGTCTTACGAACAAGGGAATTCTTCTCAGAACTTGTGACATGGATTTTCATAGGGATAATGCTGGGTATAATGTATGTGTCGGTTTTTAACTCACCATATTTAACAGGAATAAAGATCATGCTTGGATGTATCTGCTTTGGTCTTTTTGGGGGAATAATCGCTTATTTGAACATTGAATGGGATATTATAAATTTTCTTGAAAAAAAAGATGTCCAGGTGATCAAGGGTGGTTTTAAAAAAATTGTTAGAGTTACATCCAAAATGATGTTTTTCATGGTAACCACCCTGCTTTTTATAGGATTAGTTATTGTATTAATGGTCTTTATGGATATGAGCTTCCTGATAGAACGTCGTTATGTGCTCAGTGAGTATATATATATGGGGGTATTTAAAGATATTCTGTTCGCCATCACTATTCTCATTGTTTTGAGCATATTTATTATTAGACGGTATTCAAGAAACTTAGAAAAGATTCTTGATATACAGATAGGAGTCATGGATGAGATAAGCAAGGGAAACTATGAAAATATGGTGCCCGTGGTGAGCAATGATGAATTTGGATTAATTGCCATGAAAACCAATGAGATGATTAAAGGCCTGAAAGAAAGAGATTTTTGCCAATTGAGCTTCGGAAGATATGTAACTCCTGAGATTAGTCAGAGAATACTTAATGGAGAACTGATTCTTGAAGGTGAAAAGAGGATTGTAACCATAATGTTCTGTGATCTAAGGGGTTATACTCCCCTGGCTGAGAGGAAAGATCCCAAGGATGTGGTTGAGTTACTGAATGAGTATTTTACTGAGATGGAAAAGGCAATAAAGGAGCATGGAGGGACAATAATTCAGTTCATAGGTGATGAGATTGAGGCAGCATTTGGCGCCCCCCTTGAACTGGAAGATCATGCAGATAAGGCAGTATTATCTGCGCTTAAGATGAGGGAGAGACTTCATGTCTTAAATGACAAAAGAGCAAAGCGGGGTGAATCCCCCATCTCCCATGGAATAGGAATTCATACAGGGGAAGTCCTGGCTGGCAGTGTGGGAAGTCCTGATCGGCTTGTATATGCACTTGTTGGCGATGCGGTAAACACTGCATCACGGATACAAAACCTTAACAAGGAGTTTGGAACAGATATCCTTATAAGTGGAGATACAAAGGGATTTTTAAAAGATAATGGATTTCGGCTTGAGAGTTTTGGGAAAAGAAAATTAAAAGGCCGGACAGAAGAGATAGAAATCTTCAGAATTATCTAATTTTGTTTCAGAAGCTTTTTTAATCCTTCTTTTGCAAATTCTATTTCGGGATCAAGCTTAAGAGCCAGATTATAATACCTGATAGCAGTCTCTTTTTCTCCCAATTCCCTATAATTAACAGCAATATTTGCATAATCAATGGCAGAGGATGGATCTATCTTAATCACCTTCATGAAACACTCAATGGCCTTCCTGTGATCCTTCAATTTAAAATAACAATAACCCATGAGATTATAAATATCCGTTCTTTCGTTGTCGTATTGTTCAGCCTGCCTGAGCACATCTATTGCATCTCTATAGTCTTCCATCTCTTTCAGGCATACACCCATGTATGAATATATGGATGGTATATCCTCGTCTTTTGGATCAAGGGATAAAGATTCTTTAAGATATTTAAGTGCTTTGGATGGCTGATTCATTGATAAAAGACTCAACCCAATAAAAAATTTCACATAATATTTCTCTGGAAGGATTCTGTCCATCTCTTTAAGCCTTTCAAGGGCAACCGGAGGATCCAAATTCTGGGATAGGAGTTTTGCACAGAACATTGCCACACTGGTGTTTGCTGCCCTTTCCCTGAAGTGGGCCCCAGGAATTATGGTATAAAAGGCTGGTATTTGAAGCTCCGGATGCATGACATCAATTAGAAGGACCTCAAGGTCAATTCTGGAAAGTGCAGATACTGCCCTTTCAATCTCAATGCGTATATTGTCATCTGATATGTCAGGAAGTTCCGATATATTAATCCAGCCAGCAGGATTCATTACAAATTCTGCTTCATCCAGGGTTTTGAATTTGGGAAGTCCACTGGCCACATAGTTGGAACATGAATTAAAATCCCCTGCAAGTTGAGCCACTTCAGTTAGTGCACGACTAAGTGCCTTCTGTGGATCTGGCGTGGTGCCTGCTGTCCATACTATTTCACTTTTATCAGGAAAGGTGGCTGGATCATAGGCAAGCACTCCCACACTGGGTATTCCTGTATTAAGGGAGAAATCCGTTATATATAACTTTACACCTATCTTTCTGTATTTCCCTATCATTTCGAGGCAGAGTGAGTCTGTTACCGATTCTATTCTGATGCCCGGCCTCCTGAGGCGATTTCTGCTGATAACAGAAGATACATGTCTTTCCACCACCTCACAGATGCCCTGAATGATGGCCTCTTCCACACAGTTTCCGGCTGAAGGGCCGTTGTATTCATTTATGGTGTAAAACCAGTCAAAGGGGATGAGCACCTCATGGTCGTTTGTCAAAGAATATGCCCATGACCAACGCATTGGAAGCCTCTCAAATACAATGCGGGCCTTATTCAGTTCATCTGATTCATCATGAACAGATTTTGCTATGGAATCAAAGGAAAGTATAGGCTTTTCATTTAAGTTTCTATATTCATCAAATATAAAATTAGATTGATCCTTACAAAAACTGAAGAAACTGAATCGTTCGGCAAGCTCCATTACTGCACTTGCCTCTGATTGTTGTGGGGTCCCCCCCTTTCCCATCTGCTTTTTTGTCCCTATTATTTGCTGTGCGTCCCTGCCACAAAAGCTGAAATATACCGGGATATCCAGCCTTCCACTGTCAATTCTCATGGTGCCTGCCAGTATGTCAAGCTTTACCCTTTTAAGCCTTTCACGAAATCTTTTTACAGTATCTTCTGGTGAGCATATCTTATCCTGATCCAGTGTATAACCTTTATAAGCATCCTTTAATTCAATCCTTGTCTTTTTCATCAAAACTCTCCTCCATGTCTAATTCTCTATTGAGGCTTCCCATCTCATATCCACTAAGATCCAGACACACATACCTGAATCCAAGCTCTCTGAGGTAATTGAGGGTCTTCTCCCTTAAATTCCTATCATTTATAAGCATTGCCATCTGATTCTCTTCGAGTTCAATCCTTGCAATTAATCCATGATGCCTTACCCTGCACTGAAGAAATCCACTGCTAATTAAAAAATCCTCTGCGCTCTCTATGACCCTTAGTTTTTCAGCCGTTATTTTTTCTCCATAAGGTATTCTGGATGCCAGGCATGCGGATGGGGGTTTGTTCCACATGGGGATACCCATCTCTTTTGCCAGGAGCTTTATTTCATTCTTATAAAGGTTTGCTTCAATAAGAGGGGAAATAAGGCCTGATTCTTCAGCGGCTTTCATTCCGGGTCTAAAATCCTTTAAATCATCCATATTGGCACCATGAGCAATGTGGGAGATATTCATCTTATATGCCAGTTCATTTAATTTAATGCACAGTTCCTTCTTACAGTAATAGCATCTGAGACGGGTATTTTTTACAAATTCACTAATTGATAATTCATTGGAATTAATAAACTCATGACGGATTCCCCTCTTTTTAGTGAATTCAATTGCTTGAATTTTATCCCTTTCAGGATATGTGCTGGATAGGGATGTTACAGCGATCACTCTCTCCCCCAGGACCTGATGTGCACATGCAAGAAGAAAAGAGCTGTCAAGACCTCCAGAATATGCCACAATCAGGGAGTCCAGCCCGGTCAGGTATTTAAGAAGATTATCTTTTTTTACTCTCAAGCTATCCATTTAATTTATGAGAGTTATACACGCAATTTTCAGTTCATTCCTCTATACCACATTGTGGCATTTTAGCAAGGAAAATCTTTTATGAATGTATCACCTTTTCAAGGTTAATTCCATATTTCCGCATCCTGTTCCATACAGTGACCCTGTTAATGCCAAGAATTCGGGCAGCCAGGGATTTATTGCCTCCTGCCTTCCTCAAGGCCTCAATTAACATATTCTTCTCTTCAATCTCTTTTCTGGTAAGGGTATTTAAAAGCTTGCTGTTAAGGGATGCCTTTTGAAGATGGGGTGGCAGATGATCAATATCAATAAGACCTTCTTCTCCTATTACAAAAGCGTATTCAAGGGTGCTTTTAAGTTCCCTCACATTTCCTGGCCATCCATAGTGAATAAATAGCTCCATGGCTGATGGAGTCAGACCCGTAATCCGTTTGCCTGTCCTTGAACGGAGTCTCCTGATAAAGGTATTTACCAGAAGAGGAATATCATCAGGCCTTTCTCTCAAAGGGGGCACATAGATGGGTATTACATTTATCCTGAAGAAGAGATCTTCCCTGAACTCTCCCTTTGATATGAGGCTTTCAAGATCTTTATTGGTGGCTGCAATTATCCTTGTATCCACATAAATGGAACGGTGGTCTCCCACCCTTTCAAACTGCTTTGTTTCAATAACCCTCAGGAGTTTAACCTGAATGGAAAGAGGAATATCCCCGATTTCATCCAGAAAAATAGAGCCCTTATGGGCTGCCTCAAATCGCCCCATCTTATGTCTGTAAGCACCTGTAAATGCCCCCTTTATATGACCGAAGAGCTCGCTCTCGAGTATGGATTCATTAAGAGCAGCACAGTTTAAATGCACAAAGGGCCCCTTCCTTCTGCTGCTTAGTTTGTGGATTGCCATAGCAACCAGCTCTTTTCCTGTTCCACTCTCTCCGTATATAATTACCGGTGAATCACTGAGTGCAGCCCTTTCTATGATTTTAAATAATCTTTCCATCTGAGGTGTCTTTCCTATTATTCCGTAAAAGCCCCCTTCTCTTTCCAGGTGAAGAGTTAGATTATCAATCTCTTCATCAAGCTTATCTACTTCTGACATATCGGTTAAGGTCTCTATTGCACCTATAGGATTCTGTTTTTCATCCATCAATATTGTGGCATTTTTAAGGACAGATACATATGTCCCATCCTTTCGCATAATTATGCACCTTTTTCTTTCAACCTTTCCTGTTGAAAAAAGCATGCACCACCTGTTTTGGTCCTTATTTAACACCCTTTCACATACATCACAGTTCAGAATGGTGCATGACATCCCTTTAATTTCATCTGAACTATATCCGGTAAGGGATTCAAATGCCCTGTTTATAAGCTGGATATTGCCATTATTGTCCACCAGCATCAGGGCATCATTTAGTGTGTTTATTATCTCTTCCCAGTGTTTTAATGTGAGATTATTAATCATTTCTCATTCCTCAAGAGGAGTGTTTAAACATATGTTTAAATAACACAGATAATTCGATAAGACAAGTAAATAGATGAAAATAAATTGTCTAATAAAGCCAATATATTAGCACAAATGACACATTGTTTTGGATTGGGCATGGTCCTTGCAACATAAGCCCTAAAACTTAAGGAGGTGTTGCCAATGAAGAGGGTCTTTGTAATCCTTTTAATCCTTTTAATCATCCAGCCAGTGATTGTCTATGCCAAAGATTCCATGCCACAGAACTATGTTCATTCAAAGTGCATGAAGTGTCATGAAGACTATAAGAATACCAATGATATTGTGGCAGGGAATTTTTACAGCAGGTCCAATAAGGCAAAATCCATTACAGTTAACACCGGAAAAAGGATGATTGTAATAAAGTTTACTGACAAAACTCAGGTGGTAAATGCACCTGGTATCAGGGCCCTTAAAAGGCCGGTTCCGGTTAGGGTCCATTTCAAAAAGGTGGGGCCTGATTTTGTTGCAGATAAAGTGGTGGTAAAGCCAAGGATGAAGGTGCCAAAAGAGCAGTTGATGAATACAAAGGAGCTGGAGGCACTTGTTGCTCTTGGACCTGAGAAAGGTAAATATACCCTTGTTGATTCAAGACCAGGCATAAAGTATGAAGCAGGGCACATCCCGGGTGCCATATCCATTCCTTTTCCAAAGATGAAGAAATTAAAAAACAGGCTTCCAAAAGACAAGAACCGTTTATTGATATTTTACTGTGAAGGATTCAGGTGAGTGCTGAGCCCCATGGCTGCCAGGGTGGCAGCAAAGATGGGCTATACCAATATTAAGGTATACCATGCAGGTGCCCCTGCATGGGTCCAGGCAGGAAATGTCCTTCTTTCAACTCCTGAATTTGTTAAGAAGAGACTGGGATTCATTGTTCTGATTGATACAAGGGATACTGAGATTGCAAAGAAGGGATATATTCAGGGTGCTGTTTCCATACCCCTTTCAAAGGTGGTAAAGGAGAGGAACCAGTTTCCCGTAGATAGAAAGGCATACATTGTCTTTTATTCACAAAATACTGATCTTGAGAAACTCTCTCCTGTGGTAAAAGAGGTGATTGGATGGGGTTACAGGCATGTATCAGTGCTTGAAGGCGGATATGAAGGATATGTTAAGAGCAGTGGTCCTATCCAGAAGGATCAGATAAGAACAACCATTTTTTATCTACCAAGGCCCCATCCAGGGGAGATTGTGGGCGATGAGTTTATGAATATAGTCAGGAATCGCCCCAAGGACAAGCTGATACTTGATGTTCGCACAAGACAGGAAGCAGCAATGGGAATGATACAGGGAGCCATTAACATTCCTGTGGATGAACTTCAGTCCCGATTAAATGAGCTTCCGCGGGATAAGGAGATAATTACCCATTGCAGAACAGGTCTCAGGGCAGAGATGGCCTATTCAATTTTGAGAAATGCCGGTTTTAGGGCCAGATTTCTTAATGATAAGGTGGCAATAATAGAGAATAAACTATACTGCTGCTTTAAGTAATGAACAGAAATTACGGGGGCTTCTCTTTTTTATAAAAGAGGAGCCCCCTATTTTAATATAAAAACTGTGCCGTGGCATAATTCGATGGCTTTGTTTGGCTAAAGTAAAAATATCTTAATTAAAATTCATTATATTTTTCATATCTGGCCTTTTTATATAATTAAACAGAATATCAGCAATTATTTTATGCCCTTTATAACTTAAGTGAGCATCATATGGGAATAAATAAATTTCTTTTATATTGCCTGAATCTTCCAAAAAAGATGTCATATCAATAAAAGGTATAGACTTTTTTTTACAAATTGTGGCCACAATATTATTTAGTTTTTTAAACGGGGGAAAATTTAACTGAACGGCATCAGGTATGTATATGATTAGTAATTTAGAATTTATTGAATCACAAATTTTCTTAATTTTATCTATTCTATAGGCAAATTTAACATAAATATCTTTGGCTTCTTTTGCTTCTAACAACTTTCCATATTTACTTGTTGCAAAATATTCCCTCCTTTCCTTTACACTTTTTAACCATCTAACGCCTATAAGATACCTATATTTATAAATTAATTTTTCATATAAATTGTTTAAAAAATTAAATAATCTTATCTTTTTATGTATAGAAATTCTGTTTTTAGGTCTTGTAGAAAAACCAGCAGATACATTTTCACCATAAAAGTCATCCAGGTATATTGATACAATTGTTAAATCTGGATTGTATCTATAACCATAATTTTTTAAATATACTACATATTGCCACATATTATAACCAGGAACTCCCGCATTAATTACATCCCATTCTTTTTTTTCTTTATCTTTATTCAGTAATGTTTCAAGGATCTTAAGAAAACATTGATCAACAGGCACTTTGTATCCAAATGTAAAGCTATCACCTATTCCAAGTATCCTTTTTATTCCTTTAGGCTTTCTCCAATTTCGTTCAATATCCCTTAAGTGATGTGTATTAATATAAAT
>JALVMZ010000341.1 GCA_027032655.1 Desulfobacteraceae bacterium | reverse complement strand
CTCATCCCTTATTATGGCTGCTTCTTCAAATCGTAGCTCTCTGGCAAGCTCTTTCATCCTGCTGTAGAGCTCATCTATCCTTTCCCTGATACGCTCAGGAGTAATATATTCCGCGGGTTCCTCTTCAACCCTGGGGACTGTCACATAATCCGCTTCATATACAGAGCTCAGGATATCTTCAATATTCTTTTTAATGGACTCAGGTGTAATATTGTTTGCCCTGTTATACTCCTCCTGAAGCCTTCTCCTCCTCCTGCTCTCTTCCATTGCCTTCTTTATGGACTCTGTTATTACATCTGCATAGAATATGGCGGTTCCATTAATATTTCTTGCTGCCCTTCCACATGTCTGGATAAGGGAGCGCTCTGATCTCAAAAATCCCTCCTTATCTGCATCCAGTATCGCAACAAGGGAGACCTCTGGAATATCCAGCCCTTCCCTCAGGAGATTTACACCCACCAGCACATCAAATATGCCCAGTCTCAAATCCCTTATAACCTCCACCCGTTCTATGGTCTTTATATCAGAGTGAAGATAGCGAACCTTTATCCCAAGCTCCTCCAGATATTCTGAAAGGTCTTCGGCCATTTTTTTGGTAAGGGTTGTAACAAGGACCCTTTCATTCTTAGCGATTCTCTCCCTTATCATCGCCACCAGGTCATCCACCTGATTCTTCGCACTCTTAATTTCAATCACAGGGTCCATTAAACCTGTTGGTCTTATTATCTGCTCAACCACCTGCTGGGATTTCTCGTATTCATAGGGGCCTGGAGTGGCCGATACATAAATGACCTGATTCACCTTCTGCTCAAATTCATCAAACCTGAGGGGTCTGTTGTCAAGGGCTGATGGAAGTCTAAAACCATACTCCACCAATGTCTCCTTACGGGATCTGTCTCCATTATACATCCCGTGTAATTGAGGTATGGTGATATGACTTTCATCTATAATTGTGAGGAAATCTTCAGGAAAATAATCCAGCAATGTTGGTGGTGGCTCCCCCGGGGCCCTTCCAGTAAGATGTCTTGAATAATTCTCAATACCATGGCAGTAGCCCATCTCCATCATCATCTCAAGATCAAACAGGGTGCGTTCTTCAATCCTCTGGGCCTCAATCAGCCTGTTCCTTGACCTGAAATATTCAATTCTTTCTTTTAGTTCCTCCTTAATGCTCTCTATTGCCCTCTGCCTTATCATTTCAGATGTAACATAATGGGATGCAGGGAAAATGGTTACCCTGGCAAGCTCTCCCTCTCTTCTGCCGGTTAAAGGATCTATTGTCTCTATTTTCTCAAGCAGATCACCAAACAGGTGAAGCCTTATGGCCCTATCCTCTTCATGTGCAGGATATATGTCAATTATATCCCCCCTTACCCTGAATCTGCCCCTTGAAAAATCATAATCATTTCTCTCATAATATATCTCCACCAGTTTTTTGAGTATATCTTCCCTTGAGTATTCATGCCCCTGCTCCAAGTAAAGGAGCATATTATAGTATGCCTCTGGTGAGCCAAGACCGTATATGCATGATACACTTGCCACAATGATAACATCGTCCCTGAGCAGAAGGGAACTGGTGGCAGAGTGCCTCATCCTGTCAATGTGGTCATTTATGTGGGCATCCTTCTGGATATATGTGTCTGTCTGTGGGATGTATGCTTCTGGTTGATAGTAGTCATAGTAACTCACAAAATACTCAACTGCATTTTCAGGGAATAGTTTTTTTAACTCACCATAGAGCTGAGCTGCCAGGGTCTTATTTGGGGCTATTATAAGGGATGGTTTCTGAACATTGGCAATAACATGTGCTATAGTAAAGGTCTTGCCTGACCCTGTTACCCCAAGGAGTGTCTGATGTTTTAATCCTTTCCTTACTCCCTCTGTAAGTCTCTTTATTGCGTTAGGCTGGTCACCACGGGGCCTGAGATCTGTTATAAGTTTAAACATCAAATCTCCATATGGTCCCCTTCTTGGTATCTTCAAGGACAATTCCCATACTGCGAAGTTGCTCTCTTATGGCATCTGCCTTGTTCCAGTCCTTTCTGGCCCTGGCCTCTGCCCTCTCCTCAATCAGTCTTTCTATCTCTTCCTTTGAAATAGAGCTCTTCCTGGATGCCATCTCTTCAAAGAACTGCGAAGGAGATGTATTCAAAACCCCCAGGATACCACCTGCAATTAAAAGATTCGTCCTTTCTTTTCTGAGCCTTTCCTTGAATTCCTCTCCTGTATCATGTGCATCCAGAATACGATTTATATCCCGAATCTTTTCAAATATCAGTCCAATAGCACCTGCTGTATTCAGGTCATCATCCATTGTCTCAACAAATCTGGAAAGAAACGGCTCCTCCACAGGCTCCTTCAATATTGCCTCTGTATAGCCATGAGTTATTTCATGTGGGCCCAGGATATCCTCCAATCTCTCCAAGGTCCTGTAAATCCTCACAAGACCTGATTGAAGAGATGCAACTGAATCAGATGAAAAATCAAGGGGGCTTCTGTAGTGTTTTGAAAGCAGAAATATTCTCAACAACTCTGGATGATAGCTCTTTAATGCATCTCTTATGGTAAGAAAGTTTCCCAGGGATTTGGACATCTTCTCAGATTCCACAGTAACAAATCCATTGTGCACCCAGTATCGTGCAAACTCTCCTCCATACGCACCAATGGACTGCGCCCTTTCATTTTCATGATGAGGGAAAAGCAGGTCTTTTCCCCCTCCATGTATATCAAAGGTCAGTCCAAGATAATGTGTGCTCATAACAGAGCATTCCATATGCCACCCCGGTCTTCCATCTCCCCATGGGCTTGGCCATGAGGGTTCTCCCTGCTTTGCCTTCTTCCACAGGGCAAAATCCATTGGATGGCGTTTCTTTTCATCCACCGATACCCTGGCACCTGCAACCATGTCATCAATGCTTCTACCTGATAATTCTCCATATCGCCTGAAACTCTCCACAGAGAAATACACATCGCCATCACTTACATATGCATGTCCTCTTTGAATAAGGGCCTGTATCATCTCTATCATTCCACCTATATGCTCTGTTGCCCTGGGTTCATGCTCAGGTCTCAGCACACCAAGTGCATCCATGTCATAATAGAATTCCTTAATATAGTGTTCCGCAAGTTCAAGGGGATCCTTTCCCTCTTCCCTTGCCCTGTTAATTATCTTGTCATCTATGTCAGTAAAATTTCTCACATAGGTTACATCATATCCCCTTGTCCTCAGATACCTGGAAAGCACATCAAATACAATGGCAGACCTTGCATGTCCGATGTGGCACAGATCATATACCGTTACACCACAAACATACATCCCCACCTTTCCCTCATTTAAAGGGATGAATGGGACCTTTCTCCTCTCTGCTGTATTATATAGCCTTATTTCCATGCTCATTCTTCCCGCCTGAGAGCAAAACCACTGCAAATGAGGCTATTGCGCCCCCCTTTCCAATGAGACCAATGCCTTCATTGGTTGTGGCCTTTATGCTTATATTGTATGGTGATGTGGATAATTCCTTTGAAAGCTCGGCTCTCATCTCTTCTATATAAGGGGCAAGTCTTGGTTCTTCAGCAATTATGGTGGTATCCACATTGGTCACCGAAAATCCCCTCTCTTTTATCCAGTTCATAACCTCTCTTAGCATTTCAGTGCTTTTAATATCCCTGTATCTGGGATCAGTGTCAGGAAAGTGCTTTCCAATATCTCCCATACTGAGGGCACCCAGTATTGCATCTATTATTGAATGAATAAGCACATCTGCATCCGAATGTCCCAGAAGACCAGACCTGTGGGATATCCTCACACCCCCAAGCACAAGCTCCCGTCCCTCAACAAGCCTGTGGATATCATAGCCAAAGCCTATCCTGAACACTCCTGCCCTCTCTTTTATGTAAGGGAATTCATTAATGGCATGAGCTACAATTACCGCCAGAACAGGTGCTACAACCTGATGAGGCAGATGAGAACTCACCCCCTGCACTTTTGAAATTGCAGGCAGAAATGAGTTTTTTTACATTGGTCCCCTCGCACTTAGGGCATGTAACATCATCATCTCCAAAAACCAGGCATTCAAATTGCTCTTTACAATCATCACAGATATATTCGTATATTGGCATAGTAAGATCACTCTCCTTTTCTTGTATCTTTTTCCTTCAGCCTTTCAATAACGGCCATTGCAAGCAGTGGAAACATTATTTCATGGTGGCCCACAAGGGCAAACCCATCACCCCCTCCGGATGTGGGTCTTTTTATCACATTCATCATTGGCCGATAGTGTTTTATAAAATCCATATTAACCGTTGTAAAGTTTTTTATATTATAGCCCAGATTCCTTGATATGGAAAGTGCCTTTAAAAAGACCTCAGGTATTATTACAGCAGAGCCCAGATTGATAAACACACCCCCCTCAAGACTGGAGATGAGCCCGGCAAATATCCTGAAATCAAGATGTGAGCACTTACCTATGGAAGAGCCATCTGAAGAGGGGTGGCAATGGATAATATCAGTTCCAATTGCAACATGGACTGTAACAGGCACCCCTTTTTCATATGCCTGTGCCAGGATGCTTATATGTTTATATGGAAAATCACCATCACTTATGGCCCGTCCAACTGCCTCTCCCAGTCCAAGCCCCTGCTCTGCCCCCCTTTTAATTGCATTATTCAAGAAACTTCCTGTATCTTCAACCATCCCAAAACTACCATCCTCAAGCTCTTTTTCCACATCCTCTGATGTATGTCCTGCCATGGCCATTTCTGTATCGTGTATAATACCAGCCCCATTCATTGAAATCCCCGTAATAATACCCCTGCCTAAAAGCTCTATTATTATGGGGCTCAGGCCAACCTTGATGGGATGGGCACCCATTCCCAGGATAACCTGCCTTTGATGAATTACTGCATCTGAAATCCTGTCCACCACTGTCCTTAAATCCTTCACCGCAAGCACATCAGGCAAAGAGCCAAACCATGACTTGAAATCCACCCCGGGCACACATACCCCTGCCATCATGTCCACTTTAATTTTACTTTTCCTCTCTTTGAGCCTGACCAGTCTTGCCTCTTTAAATGACAGGGGTTCAGATTTCTTCATCCTGCAATACCCTCTTAAAGAGAATATAATCCACCAGTTCACAGATCAGGTGTCCCACAAATATATGAGTCTCCTGAATCCTGGGAGTCTCTTTGCTGTTAACACAAAGACATAAATCCGCCTTTTCCAGTAACTTTCCTCCATCACCCCCGCTAAGACCAATGGTATATATCCCCATATCCTTTGCACTTTCCACCGCCTTGATAATATTGGGAGATCTGCCGCTTGTGCTTATGGCAATCAAGACATCACCTTCCATACCAATTGCCTTTATCTGTTTTGAGAACACCTGATCAAAACCATAATCATTCCCAATGCTTGTTAGAATTGAGGTATCCGTGCTTATTGCAATTGCAGGAAGTGGAGGTCTTTCCATCTTGAACCTGTTTACAAACTCAGCCGATATGTGCTGGGCATCAGCGGCGCTCCCCCCATTTCCACACAGAATAAGCTTCCTGTCATTGGAAAGGGCGGATGCAATCTTCTCGGCTACAAATTCAATATTTAATATATTTTCTCGGACAAATTCATCCTTTGCCCTCAGGCTCTCCTGCAATGCCCCTTTTATTATCTCTTCCATCCTGGAATCCATGTCCCATACACCTCAATTATTATCAAATGTCTGATAATTCCCGTATAGCTCCTGCCAGGGTCCGAAATTCTCTATCCTGGACAGTTCTAACATCAATCATTACCTGCTCTTTTTCAACGCGAACTATTATGGGCGGGTCATAATTCCTTAACCACTCTTCTATAATATTTGCGGACATGGTCAATGGAACCAGGCATATGAGTGTTGTCGGAAGATCAAGCAGTGGCAGTGCCCCCCCACCTACTCTTGAAATCCCCTGTTTCAGTTCTATCCTGAAATTGTCGCTCCTAAGGGGCCCTATCATTCTGATTAATTTTCTTGCCTTTTTCTTTAACTCAGGTGGCTTCATCAGTATCATCCTGAGAGTGGGAATCTCCTTTATTGCTATCTCTTCATCCCTGTAAAGCCTGAGGGTATCTTCAAGGGAGCATAGTGTGAGTTTATCAATGCGGAGAGCCCTGCTCAGTTGATTCTTCTTTATCTCATTTATTATATCTTCTCTTCCCAGAATAATACCTGCCTGGGGGCCTCCTAACATCTTATCACCACTGAAGGTAACCACATCAACCCCACAGGACAGGACTTCCTGGACAGTTGGTTCCTTAAGTAGCCCGTATTTTGAAAAATCCACAAAACACCCGCTTCCCAGGTCTTCCATGACAGGAATGTGATGTTCCCTTCCCAGCTCCACAAGCTCTGATTCAGAAACATCCTTTGTAAATCCCAGTATCTGAAAGTTGCTCCTGTGAACCTTAAGCAGTAGGGCAGTATCAGGGCCAATTGCACTGGAGTAGTCCCTGAGATGCGTCTTGTTTGTGGTTCCCACCTCCACCATCCTGGCTCCACTCTTTTTCATAACATCCGGTATCCTGAAAGAGCCTCCAATTTCCACAAGCTCTCCCCGTGATACAATCACCTCTCTTCCTTTTGCAAGGGTATCAAGACAGAGGAGCACTGCAGCAGCATTGTTATTCACAACCATTGCACCTTCAGCCCCTGTTAACTCTTTCAGGAGCTCCTCCACATGGGTGTATCTACTACCCCTTTTCCCCTTCTGAAGATCATATTCAAGATTGCTGTAACCACCTGCAATGAGATCAAACCTCCTGATTGCAGATGCAGGAAGTATTGATCTACCTAGATTTGTATGCACAATAACCCCGGTAGCATTTATCACTTCCCTTAAGCTGTGTCTGGAAATCACCGCTAATTCATCAACCACCTTGCCTGATACACTCTCAATTGATAGGTCATCTGAATCAAATATCTCTCCATCCAGTATCTTTTTCCTGTAAGCCTCAAGCACTGAATTTATGGCCTTCAAGACCATTGACCTCGGATATTGGTGCATCAGGCCAGAGATGGAGTCACTTTCCAGCAGTCTATCGACTTTTGGGATATTCCTTAATAGTTGCTTTTTATCCACTTCCATAATAACCCTTATTAATAAATTTAAAACCCTATAAGAAGAACTTTGCAAAAATGATTCATATTCCGTCTGTCATCCTGAGGGTGTCTGAAAGACCCCCGAAGGATCTATGAGATGCTTCGGGGCTTTGCCCCTCAGCATGACAGACAAGGTAATTCCAGATATATGTTGAAAAAAAGATATCATTTAATTGAGTTTTGCAAAGCTTTCCCTCTATACTTTAAGGTTATAATAAAGATGAAACCCATGTGATAAAAGGCTATTAATACTATTCTATTAAAACCCTTCTGGTTTATATATTAATTATTTAAAATGGTCAAATCATTTAAAAAGCCGGGAACTGTATCTTTTCACTTGATATTATTGTCCTTATATTGAAAAAATTAGATAAGCAATGGGACAAAACTGAAAAATTCTGATTCACTTAAAGCCTGCCTGAGAGGGAAAAGATATGAAAGCAATGGCATTAAAAGAGCACTGTGAAATTGATATCAAAGATGGTAACAGAAGAATACCATCGCTACCTTTAAAAGAAGCCCCCCTTGAATCAATGGATATTCCAATTCCTGAGTGCCAGGGAAATGAGATACTGATCAGTGTAAAGGCATGCGGTGTATGCCATACTGAGATTGATGAGATAGAAGCACGACTTCATCCCCCTCAATTCCCTATAATTCTGGGTCACGAAATAGTCGGAAGGGTTGAGGCAACAGGTCCAGAAGTAAAGAATTACAAAAAGGGAGACAGAGTGGGGGTTGCATGGATTAATTCAAGCTGTGGGCATTGCAGGTTTTGTGAAAGGGGAGATGAGAATCTCTGCGATGAGTTCCGTGCCACAGGACTCCATGCCCATGGGGGATATGCGGAGTTCACAGTGGTTCATGAAGAGTTTGCTTATCCCATACCTGCGGGCTTTTCTGATACTGAAGCAGGCCCACTTCTATGTGCAGGGGTCATTGGATACAGGGCACTAAGGCTTACGGGAATCAAGAAGGGTGAGATCCTGGGGTTATTTGGTTTTGGGGCCTCTGCCCATATTGCCATTCAGGTTGCAAGGCACTGGGGATGTGATGTTTTTGTATTTACAAGGCCAGGGCAGAAAGAACACCAGGAGCTGGCAAAAAAACTGGGGGCATCATGGGTTGGTGTAACAGGGGAAACCCCGCCAAGGCCCCTAAGATCTGCCATTGACTTTACTCCGGTTGGAACACCTGTAAAAGAAGGACTTCGCATAATTGAAAAGGGTGGCAGGATGGTGGTAAATGCCATAAGGAAGATTGAACCAATTCCTGAACTTGAATACTCCACCCACCTCTGGTATGAAAAGGAGCTAAAGAGCGTTGCCAATGTAACAAGAAGGGATGCAAAGGAGTTTTTACCCCTGGCAGAAGAGATAGGTATAAGACCACATGTCCAGGAATTTGCACTTGAAGATGCAAATAAGGCACTGGTTCTTTTAAAGCAGGGAAAAATGCACGGCGCCGGGGTTTTGAGGATTCAGTAAATAATGGTGGATTACCAGGAAAAGATAAAAGAGCTCGAAAAAAGAATTAAGGAGCTTGAATATCTGAATGCCCAGCTTGAATCTGCAATAGGGAGGGCAAACAAGATTGCATTTGATGCTGAAACAGCCCGTTTGGAACTTGACTTAATATTTAATACCGTTGATGAGGGCCTCTGTGTTATTAATAAAGATTTCAGGATTATTAAAGTAAACAGGAGCTTTGCCAGGTTATTCAATCTTGATCCAGACAAAATAATAAATAAGAATTGTGCTCATATCCTGAAGATGGATGACTGCAATACAGAGAACTGTCCTCTCCATATTGTTTTGAATGGCATAGAAGAGACCGAATCAGATGTTATATTTAAAAATCAAAAAGGAGAAAATCTTTTTCTTATGAGGACAGCAACTCCCTAAAACACTCACCCTCTGGAATCTGATCTGAATTAATTCAAAAGAAGAACAAATATTGAATAATTTACTTGACTTTTCAATAAAAAATTATATAAAAACTATTAATTGTATTTTGTTGCACCGTTTTTTGCATTTTGGGGACATTTTAAATAAGAAGGATTTAAAATAGAAAATTGGAAACATTTCCAGAGTTGTATTAGAAATATAGCCAGATAAAATATAGAGCCTATTGTATTTATCAGGTTCTATTTTATGCTCTATGGTAATTATACATTCAGGTGCCTCCTGATTAATGATGCATTGCTACCCAATTACAAAGGCTCAACCATCAGGGGATTATTTGGTAGAGCACTTAAAAGCGTAGTATGTGTGCTGAAAAGTGTCAGGTGTGATCAGTGCAATCTGAAAAGCAGATGCCTCTACACCCATGTGTTTGAAACCCACCTTGCAGTGGAGTCATGCAACAGAAGGTCCCCCATCCCACCCCATCCGTTTGTTTTGGAGCCTCCACTTACAGGAGAAAAAATTTTTAAGGAGGGTAGTGCCTTTGATTTCAGACTCTTACTTTTTGGAGAAGTAAATTACCAGATACCCTATATAATCTATGCGATTAAACATATGGGGCGGATAGGTATTGGCAAGGGTCTAAATGGAGAAAGGGGAAGATTCGTGCTTGATTGGGTAAAAGAAAGAGATAATCTTATATATTCAAGGGACACGGACACAATTGAGCTAAATGATACAATCCCATCAATTAATTTTGTCAATTCAAAAAATTATCCTGATGAAGAGATAAGGCTAAATGTAGAATTTCTAACTCCTTTCCGTGTAAAACATAAGAATCAACTTGAAGAAAGACTTCCATTTCATGTTCTTGTAAGAGCCATGCTGAGAAGGGCATCATCAATCCTGAACCAGTATGGAGAAGGGGAACCTGTTATTGATTATAGAGGGCTGGTTCATAGGGCATACAGTGTAAAAATAGTGAATTCAACCATCTCCTGGTTTGACTGGCGCAGGTATTCCACCAGGCAGGACAGATCAATGCTTATGGGCGGAATTAATGGTTCAATCACCTATCAGGGTTATTTAGGAGAGTATTTACCCCTTGTAGAGCTCTGCTCAAAGCTCCATATTGGTAAACAGACCTCTTTTGGGCTTGGGAAATATAAATATCATATAGAAAAACCATGACATATTAATTTAAAAATGAAAAACATACTACTTGCAGTAACAGGACTCAGCCCACAGGTAATTACAGAAACACTCTACGCCCTTCATCAGAATCAGCAGAAAGTGGATGCTATTCATGTAATAACCACAAGGGATGGCAAGGAGATGATCTATGCTCACTTACTGGGTGGAAAGGACGGACATTACTACAAATACATGGAAGAGTATGGAATGGATCCAGCAGGTATAGATTTTGGATATAAGAATATTCATGTAATTAAAGATGAAAACGGAATTGAGATTCCCGATATTTCCGACGAACAGGACAATGAAAGACTCCTCAGGCTTTGTCTTGAAATAACATTTGAACTCACTAAGGACCCGGATACTGCTGTATTTTTCTCCATAGCAGGAGGAAGAAAGACCATGAGTGCATGCCTCAGTGTGGCTGTTCAAATGTATGGAAGGGCACAGGATCGCATGTATCATGTGCTCGTTTCTCCTGAATTTGAAAACAATAAGGACTTCTTTTATCCTCCAAAGGAGTCAAAACTCATAGAACTTCGTGATAAAAATGGTAATCCTGTATTTAAGGAAACAAAATATGCCAGAGTAAATCTTATCCATATACCGTTTGTTTCCATCCGTAACCAACTCTCCCCTGAAATGCTCAATAAACCAATGGACCCTGCAACACTCATGCTATCTCTTATAAAAGAACCAAAAAGTCATCTAACTGTAAATCTTATTACCAGAAAGATAATTTATAAAGGGATTGAACTTGATATGATGCCATCATGGTTGGCTATTTACACCTTTTTTGTAAAAACAAAAAAGGATTGCACAAAAGATACCAGTGAATGTGGATCATGTATAGACTGCTTCTTGGATATACAGGGGATATATCAATCCCAGGATAAAATAACAGAACTATACCGGAGAATCTCCGGCACCCGATCCATAACAGACATGAGTAAAGGGGGTGTAACAGACCTCAGTCAGGAAAATTTTAACATGTATAAAGGGAAAATAAAGAGTGCCATACTTAATAGATTTGGAAGTTATGCATTGAATGAACTGGAGATAGCATCCATTGGAACAAGACCCAACACCAGATATGGCATAAAATTGGATAAATCCAGAATGGAAATTGTTTATTAGTCCCAGAGATATAAATGGAGATGGAAATTAAGGTAAAATCCTTGAATTTAAATAGAATTTATAGATAATGGTAGCTGATAAGATGAATAAAATAGATAAAAATATTACCGCCATTAAAAGTTATCTTCTAAAAGATGACAATGTGCTTTTTGCCCTCCTCTTTGGCTCCTATTCAAAAGGCAAATCAAGAAAGAACAGTGACCTTGATCTTGCAATATATTTTAAAACCCCTCCTGAAGGTCTGGATATTCTTAACTATATAAACATACTTTCAAATATCACTAACAAAGAGATAGATCTTGTAATCTTGAACAGGGCTTCGGCACTTCTAAGGCATCAAATATTAAAATACGGAATAAGATTGGTAATAAAAGATATACATTCCTATATAAAATTCAGGGAAAAGAGCATGAAAGATTATGATGAATATAAATACATCTCAGGAATGAATAGATATGTTAGATAAAATTATTTTTTTTATTATTATCAGGTTGGCAACATTGCCATTGTTGAAAAATAGAGTAATCAAGTATAATTCTAACCACAACAAAAAATAATCTTTAATAAATAATATCAATGAGAACCACAAAATAATAGTTCTATCTGAGATTATGATATATTCATTTAATATACTTATATATGAGATTCTTACTGAAAGATGAGATTTATCAAGGAGAAATAATTATGGTTGATCAGACTACCTTAAAAATTGCGATTGCTGGTTTTCTACATGATATTGGCAAATTTGCTGACAAATCTATTATGAAAATCGAGGAAGACTATATTAATCGTCATGAAAGTGTTTATCTACCATCTTATAAGGGCCATTACTCTCATTATCATGCTATTTATAGCTGTGCCTTTATTGAAAAATATAAAGATATATTACCATTTCAATTTAATGATCCTAAATGGGGAGATAAAGACCCTTTTATAAATCTTGTTTCAGGTCATCATAATCCCGAAACTCCACTTCAATGGATAATAGCGATAGCTGATAGAATAAGTAGCGGCTGGGACAGGGATACATTTGAATCAGAATATAATAGAAAAACCCCGATAAAAGATTATTTAAAAACCCGATTGTTTCCTATATTTGAGCAGATATTGCAAGAAGAAAATAGTTTTGATTCATCTGAAGATTTTTCCTTTCGTTATCCATTAAAGGCTCTCTCACCCAATAATATATTCCCTGATAAAAGAGATGAAATTGTTCCTCTGGATAAAGAGAGAGCAATTGAAGAATACAGAGCACTTTTTGAGCAGTTTATAAGTTCTCTTTCAAAATTAAAGCATAAAAAAGAAAATCTCTTATTATGGTTTGAACACTTTGATAGTTTATTAATGATATATACTTCACATATACCTTCCGCAAGAGTTGGTGATGTAGTTCCTGATGTATCTTTATATGATCATTTAAAATCTACC
>JALVMZ010000340.1 GCA_027032655.1 Desulfobacteraceae bacterium | reverse complement strand
AATCCAATAATAAAGTTATTGCCTGTTTTCAGCATGTCGTAAACCCCATTTCGGGTTATCAGTATAAGTTCTATGGGTTTCTTTCCAGAGATTTCCACTGTTTTCCAGAAGGATAAAATTTCCTTTAGCTTTTTCCTGTCTATATGTTTACTGGCTATTATTCTCTCTCCCTTTATCAACGCAAACCATCCCCGTGTACGGTCGATGGATGTGAGAACAGTTTCGGGGTCTGTATTTTTGTTGGGTGGAGCTACAAGTACTGCACGCATAATAGCCTCATCTATGGGGATTTTCCACTTCATCTTTACTTTCCCTGTCTCGATTTTTACATTTCCCGAGTATCGGGAAATATACTTCAGACATCTATCCTCATCTCCACTGGAAAACCATGTAATTGCACCATCTTTCACATGAATTTCTTCCCCCTCCGTGTACACGATAAATTCGCCCTGGAGGGGTTTTATCATCTGAAGAGCATCGATAAGCGAAATATCTCCTTTAATCTCCAGCATTTTTCACCTTCCTCAATTTTTCCTTTAATAATGCTTTCCATAATCCGGGTTTTACTTCTTTCGTTATCCCCGATACCAGAACGTAGTTATCGAATGAGAGGGCTGTAAATATTACATAGCCCCTCTCCAGTTCGAATACCAGCTCCCTGAAACCCCGCAATGCTTTCCTCATAAATACATTCCTTGCCCTCTCATGAGCCCTCAATACCACGTAGTCCAGTATGTGAAGGAAATCTTTACCGGAGCCCATGTACCTGCTGTTTTTATTTTTCCACAATTCCAGAGCTATACGCTTTCTTTTGATGTCCACAAGGATGAAAAATCTGCATTCCGGAATTCTCCGCAGCAGGTCTTTCAGTATATTTTCTATTTCCTGAAGCATATTATTTTCCAGTGGATTCGAATATTCTGCGTGCTATTTCGTTTATTATTTTTCTGAGTGCACCTGCCCCCATTTCCTTTTCCTTTTTAATGGCCACCATTATTCCATATTCACCGATAACTTTCATCTGGAGATATGCCATATCCAGTTCCATGGATAGACTCTTCAATGAGCCGTCGATTTCCTTGGGGAGGACAGAAGTGAATTTCTTAATCTCCTGCCATAAATCCGCATGGAAGGCTGCTGTGGATTCCCTGTCGTAATCCGGAAAATCCATTAGTGATACAAGCATAAATCCATCCCTGTCGAATAAAGCAAGTCCCAGAATCCAGGGCATCCTTTGTTTGATTTTTTCAAATACATTTAATATTTCATTCAGCATAATATTTTCCCGTTAATTTTAAACTCCAGGTTTCTCAAATCGCCGTCAGATAAATAT
>JALVMZ010000339.1 GCA_027032655.1 Desulfobacteraceae bacterium | reverse complement strand
AATACGAGGTTCGATATTGAATCTGAAGATATTAAGTCATTTTCAGATATTTTAGGACAGAGGATGCCTGTTCGATATTTGAAAAGAGTGGTAAAAAAGAAGAGACCCGCCCATGGGTATATCTTTTCAGGTCAGGATGGGGTTGGGAAAAGGACGACCGCTTATGCTTTTGCAATGGCTATTAACTGCAAAGACCCCCATAGAGGAGATGCATGCGGTAGATGTATTACATGCAGGCAGATTAAAAACAGAGTCTTTGGTGATATAATTTACATTGAACCAGAAGGACAGTTTATCAGGATTTCACAGATAAGAGAATTGATCAGGAAAATGGAATATCGAACAGATCAGGGGGTGTGGCGGGTGGTGATAATTGATAAAGCAGAATATATGAATTCTGAATCTGCAAATTCGTTTCTGAAAACCTTAGAGGAGCCGTTCCCTTGGAATATAATTGTCCTGATAGTAAGTGATACAGATTCCGTTCTTCCAACAATCCGTTCAAGATGTCATAAAATAAACTTCATGCCCATACCTGTTTCTGATATTATAAATTGGGCCATGAGGGAATATTCCCTGAGTGAGGAAGATGCAAGGATTTTAGCAGTAAACTCAGACGGGAGTTTGGGAAGGGCGGTGGAATTGATTAGCTCAGATTTTTTAAAAAAGAGACACGAATACCTGATGAGATTAATGGATACAGTAAATCTCTCCGTAGATGATATTTTTGATATGGCACATCTTTTATCCACAGGGTATAAGAAGGGTAAGGGCTCAGGGGCCACAGATGAAAATGAGCTCTTTACCATGCTACATGTATGGAAGACATGGTTCAGGGATCTTGTGGCAGTTAAATCAGGTGCAGATGAGAGTGTGCTAATAAATATGGATTATTCTAAAAAATTGAGTAATATTTCAAAGTCCCATAAAATTGATAAACTGGTGGATTGTATGGAACTGATGGAGACACTGGAAAGGGACCTCCTGGGAGTGAGAAACACAGAGATTTCCATATCAAATATGTTATTTGGTTTAAGAGAGAATTATAGGAAGAAAAGAGATTAATATAATGATTGCGGGTGATAATATGATGAGAAGAGTTGTTTCTGTTTTTTTTGATAAAGAGGGCGTGGTTCAGAATTTTGATGCGGGCAATTTTGTTCTGAAACCGGGGGACAATGTTATAGTAGAGACCGACCAGGGTCTTGATGTTGGGACAGTCTGTAGTGCTCCTTTGAGCATTGAAATAAAAGATAATGATAATTCTTTAAAAAAGGTATATAGGGTTGCAAATAAAGAGGACCTTAAAAGACTCAGGGAAAAGAGAAGACTGGAAA
>JALVMZ010000338.1 GCA_027032655.1 Desulfobacteraceae bacterium | reverse complement strand
ATATATCAGTTTTCCTTCTATTACATGGACTCCTGGAGGTGTCCCTTCTCTAATTTCAAGTTCTCCATGAACCGTTATCTCCCCACTATAAAGTCCGAGGGACCTATTAAAATAAGGGAATTTTACACTTATGGGTGATGGAAATCTGAGATTTTTTATACTTATACCATCTGCTTCATGAAACTCAATTCTGGTGGAGATAAGGCCTTCACTTTCCTTTTCATAAGAGTGTATATACCAGGAATCAGGTATCTTTAATTTTATCTTTATGGGATAAGTATTCCCTGGTTCATAAGAGTCTCTCTCCTGAATAATTTCAAAGTGAACAAGGGGCTCCCTTGATAAGACCACTGATGGAAGCAACCAGAGTAAAAGAAAAATTAGTATAAGATAACTTCCTGGCCGCATCTTTTTATCTGGTAAGAATGATAATATGTAATTCCCCGGGTCCATGGATGCCTCTTACAAGATTAAATTCGATATCTGCCGTCTTGCTTGGTCCGGTAATGATGGTAATACAACTATCATCAATACATTCATGCTCAATTTCTGTCATGAGCTCATATAAAGAAGGAATAATCAGTTCCTCCTTCAATACTGCAATATGAATCGGAGGCAGCAAAGATACTGCCCTTGGCTTCTGATCGGATGCCCTTAGAACAATACTTCCAGTATCTGCAATTGCAAAATCAACACCGGTAATACCCACTTCTGCTCTTTTTATATTATAGAAATATGACCTTCTATTTTCACCGGGATCAGCATTTTGTTCAAAAGGGATTATCTCAACATCTTTGAGGAAATTTTTCAGGTCAAATCCACTAAGTAGAGTGTCCTCCTGGATAATCACGGATTTTGAACCGGATTCCTCGATTATCCCGGCAATTATCTTCTTCGCCATCTCCACATCATCCAGTTTGTAAACCGTGGCCCCCACATTCCGGGCCTGAATTTCAAATTCCTCCACTAAGTTTAGTGCCTCTTTTTCCCTTTTAATCTTTGGGATATCAATTAACTTTAAATTAGAAGAAGATTTCTTTTTTGATACCGCTTCCTTTATCTTATTTAAGATACTTCTCCTGTTATCCTGTGCCTTCATCTTTTAATCCTTTTTTATCCCAGGTTACCCTAAAAGGTGGTCTGTCTGAAAATTCACTTTTATGGAACTGCTCCCATATCCTGAGATATGGTATATGCCTTCTTATCACTGGATTTTTAAGAAGCACTCTCTTGAAAGGACTGATTAAAAAGGAAAGAATGTTATAAATAGTGCTTCTTTTTAATATTTCTGAATATGTGAAAAAAAAGGCCCGCTCACGGGGAGAAAGCACCCCACTTGATGGTTTCTTCTCTGTAAATCTCTGTCTCAATTTTAACAGCATTGATGGCAGATCAATCATAACAGGGCATACATCGTAACATCTTCCACACAGTGTGCTTGCAAATGGAAGATATCGGGCTCTGTTGTTCATCAAAAGCTCTGGACTCAAAACTGAACCCATTGGACCGGAATAAACCCATCCATAGCTGTGCCCCCCCGCCTTTAAATAAACAGGGCAGAAATTAAGGCATGCCCCACATCTAATGCAGTAGAGTATCTCCCTGAAATCCGGATCAGCAAGCACTTCTGTCCTTCCATTATCAAGTATTATTAGATGGAACTGCTCTGCCCCATCAGATTCATCCTGTTTTTTAGTGCCTTTGAGCATACTTACATAACATGAAAGCCTCTGTCCCGTGCAACTCAGTGCAAGTAGATTCATCAGCACCTGAAGAGAATTAAGATCGGGCACAACCTTTTCGATTCCCATTACTGCCACATGTATCCTTGGAATAGTGGTTGTAAACCTTATATTCCCTTCATTTTCAAAAATCACAATATGACCTGTGCGTGCCACTGCAAAATTCACCCCTGTAATCCCCATATCAGCATTCAGGAATCTCTCCCTCAGATACGCCCTTGCAAACATGGTCATCTCTTCAGGGGTTTTCAGGTCTTTTGCACCCAGCTTATCATGGAAAAGTTTTGATATATCCTTAGCGTTTTTATGGATTGCAGGTCCTACGATATGAAATGGTGTCTCACCTGATAGCTGTATGATGAACTCTCCCAGGTCAGTCTCTGTCACCTCATAGCCATGGGAGATGAGTTCTTCATTTAATCCTGTCTCCTCTGTTACCATTGATTTCCCTTTTACAATGCTTCTTACTTTCCCTGAATCTGCTATCTCAAGTATGATTCTTATTGCATCAGAGGCATCCTTTGCAAAATGAACATGTCCACCAGAGTTAACGATATTCTTCTCAAGCATAATCAGATATTCATGCAGATTTTCCATTGTATGCTTCTTGATATTATGAGCAGATGCTCTCAGTTCATCTCCATTTTCAAGTTCCTGGAAAGCACTGTTTCTCATCTGTTTAAATCTTTCCCCAATATCAGATAAAACTCTCTGAAGGTGGGAGTCATTAACAGCCTTTCTGCTCAGTTCAGGGAAATGTTCGCATCTTATATCCAACCCCTAATCCTCCTTTGATATGGCCATGCATAACATATCAACAATGTGAAGACATTGAATTGAATGGCCCTTCCTGTTCAGATATCCCCCGATATTCATCAGACAGCTCATCTCTGGTCCCACCACCATATCTGCCCCTTTATCAATTATCTCATGTGCCTTCTCTTTTACCATGGCATGGGATATTTCAGGAAACATAAAGGAGAATATCCCGCCAAAACCACAGCATTTATCCGCTCCAGGGATATCAACAATCTCAAGGCCTTTGATATTTTCAAGTATCAGTCTTGAAGGAGAAATTCTTCCATCTTTATATCTCAACTGACATGATTCATGAAGCACAGCCCTTGCCTTTAAAATCCCCCCTACATCCTGAACCCCAATGATATAGACAAGGAATTCTGTAAATTCATAAATCTTAGTGGAGAGTTCCTCAGCAAGGACATACCATTTGCTTTCCTCTTTCAAAATCTCTCTATAATGATTCCTGATCATATTAACACATGAAGAAGAGGGGCACACCACATATTCAGAATCTTTAAAAGCGATTATGAGCTTCTTTGCAAGCTCACCTGTTCTTCTTCTGTAACCTGTCTTATATAACATTTGACCGCAGCATGTAACAGAAGGGTCAAATTGATAATCAACGCCAAACCTTTTTAAAAGAGAACACAGGTTCTTTCCCGTCTCCGGATATAATTGATCAATAATACACGGCATGAAAATACTTGCTTTCATGACAAATACCCTAAAACTAAGGTTATAATTTTGGTCTAATCATTTCAACCCATATTGACGCCTGACATTTTTGCCTTTAAAAGGCATTATTGACATATTTATCTGTTTTAGATAATGAAATTGAAACTGTTAATTAAAGGAGCATTAAAATGATTGTGCTTGGTATCTATGGGAGTCCAAGAAAAGGCGGAAACACCGATTCCCTTCTTGACAGAGCCCTGGAGGGTGCTCGAAGTGAGGGGGCCACTATAAAAAGCATATATGTTAGGGATTTAAAGATGTCAGGATGCATTGAATGTGGGGGATGTGATAAAACAGGCAAATGCATTATAGATGATGACATGCAATCTGTTTACCCCCTTCTTGAGGAAGCTGACATCATCATAATGGCATCACCTGTGTTTTTCTATGGTGTTTCATCCCAGCTCAAGGCCTTAATAGACAGGGCACAGGCCATGTGGTCAAAAAGGATGCTCACAAAGCCCCCTGAAAAACGAAGGCAATATGACAGCGGAGATGGATACATCATATCTGTGGGAGCAACAAAGGGGAAAAATCTCTTCTTAGGAGTTGAGTTGAGTGCAAAGTATTTCTTTGATGCACTCGACATGAAATATATAAAAGGACTCTTTTTTAAAGGTCTGGAAAAAAAGACAGATGCAAAAGAATCGGCCGATGTCATGGAACAGGCATATGATTTTGGCAGAACCGCAGTGATATCCTATCCCAACCAATAACAAAAATGAAATTCATTAAATCTATAATTTAACTTATAATGAAGAATAAGCTAAACTAATATTTAAAAAATTTAGATCTTTTCCAGATTAGTTGATTATTAAGTTAAATTTTCTAGAGGCTACCAGGTTCTTTGTTTCCGCTCAGAAGCCTCCCGGGCTGGTCTTTTTTCCCTCACTTATCTTACGGGGGATTCCTTACCCCCTCCCCATTCCCGCTCCTGTCCATTTATGAACTTAATTCTTATAATATTGTTCTCTATCATAATAACATAGCTTATGAACTAATTACAACGGGAGCGGGCTGGGGTTTCCCCCGTAGATAAGTGAGAAAAAGACGAAGCCCTCCCGCCATTCGCTACAACAAAGACCCGGTAGCCTTCATTTACAATTACTACCACCATATCAGGCG
>JALVMZ010000337.1 GCA_027032655.1 Desulfobacteraceae bacterium | reverse complement strand
TCAAAAACCGTATCTTTCTGATTGGCCTGTTATTTAACCTGCTGATAGAAGAGATATCAAAGCTTTCAAAGACGGGATAGACACTTATCCTCGAATTATTCCCGGGGACATAATCAAAATCCACGCTTTTCCCATCACATAGGACAAGGTCACATGCTTCATATGGCACATCAAATAATGAAATTAACTCCCCGATTCTGATTTCACCTTTTAGCATGACTGTTATATCCTGTTTTCTCATCTCTGCTGGAAGAAAATCATTTAACTCTTCATAAAACCTGATTATAAGCTCCTTCATAATCACTATTTTATTCCCAAAGGAATCAATATCCTTTCTTTTACCTGTTGTTCAAAATCATGAAAATCCTTATCTGCCATTTCACTGTATATGCCACATAAATCTGATGCCAGTTTCCTGGCCCTATCAAAGCCTATTTTAACTGCAGATTCAATAATGTGCCAGTCTTCTTCATCCTGGAACTCTCTTAAAGCCGGCAATAATTCTGGAAACAGCCTCTTTCGAAATCCATCAATGGTGGCACCATAAAAATAAAGGGGGGCTTTTAATCTGTTTCTTATAAGATAATTTAGAGCACCTCTTTCATCTGTATCTGCAAGAATATCTTTTAATGCCCTTGCTGTTAATTCAATAATGGTGTGTGGAAACCTGCCAATAATATTCCTCCATATTTCAATGTCAAATTCGTCTGTCTTCATTTCCCCGATTTCGTGATGAATAAAGAACTCAATCTGGCTCTCAAGCAAAGAATCAAGAATACATTTTAATTGTTCAATATCGGTATAATCATCCACTCCATAACATCTCAATGAATAATTAAGGGCCCATCTTCCTGATTTCATTGGAAACATTATCTGATCCCACAGTATCATCCTTGAAGCCTCTTTCCTTATTATTATTCTGCCCTCCTGAATAAATGCTGGAATGCTGAGTAAGTCCCTTGCAAGCTCTTTACCCAGAATCATGACAGGATATCCCATGACATCTTTTTCTTCCAATACTCTGGCAAGCAGAAAAGACGGCTTCATGGAATGAGCATAACCTGCCCCATAAAATAGTCCATGCCTTTCAATTATCTCATTGATCCCCTTTACATCAAAGGGGTCAAAATCTCTCCCATCTATTGTTATTGGGCTGTATTTCTTTCCTTTAACCTGCTCCCACCTCTCCTCTTTCTCGGATATCCACTCTAAAAGCCTGCCTGAGTCCTCTTCCTTCCATGGGGCAAACCCTTTCTCCCATTTATAAAGCTCCCTTAATCTGAGTATAAGTCCACATATGGAATATATCCCGGCATGTATTGAATCCGATATCTCACAA
>JALVMZ010000336.1 GCA_027032655.1 Desulfobacteraceae bacterium | reverse complement strand
GAGAATCTATTATTTTCATAATCATATTTATTTAGTATAATAAGATTGGTGTTTAAAAATGGCAAAGAAAAAGGCAAAAGGTTATGTGGTTATTAATCCTGAACTCTGTAAAGGATGTTATCTCTGCATCTCGGTGTGCCCTGTAAAAGGGCTTGGTGTATCAAATAAGATAAATCAGAAGGGATACTATCCTGTAGAGTTTCAGGAAGGTGATGAGGATAAAAAGTGCACAGGATGTGCAAACTGTGCAACAATATGTCCAGATATTGCGATAGAGGTTTACCGTGAGTAAGAAGGTATTAATGAGAGGAAGTCATGTTATTGGGGAGGCGGCAGTCCGTGCAGGTTGTCGCTTTTATGCGGGTTATCCCATTACCCCTCAGAATGAGTTAACAGAATACATGGCATCTGCCATGGCAAAACTAAAGGATGGAGTATTCATTCAGGCGGAAAGTGAGCTGGCCGCAATAAATATGGTTATTGGTGCATCTCTAACCGGTGCAAGGGCAATGACAAGCTCCTCCAGCCCTGGAATCAGCCTGAAGCAGGAAGGGATATCTTATCTTGCAGGAATGGAGCTTCCTGCCGTTATTGTAAATACCATGAGGGGGGGGCCGGGACTTGGAAATATTGCACCTTCCCAGGGGGATTATTTCCAGGCAACTAAGGGAGGCGGGCATGGAGATTATCGTGTAATAGTGCTTGCCCCAGCATCCGGACAGGAACTGGCCACAAGGACCATGGATGCGTTTGATTATGCGGATAAATACAGGATGCCCGTCATGATTCTGGGTGATGGAATGATGGGACAGATGATGGAACCGGTGGAGCTGCCAGAACCAGTCAATATTAAAACTCTTCCACCTAAGCCGTGGGTCCTGGATGGAGCAGAGCGAAGGTCAAGCAGAATAATAAAATCCCTGCTCCTGGATGTGTCTCTGGAGGAAGAGCACAACTGGAAACTTGTTAGAAAGTATGAGATGGTGGCAAGGGAGATTGCCAGTGCTGAAGAATTTATGGTCGAAGATGCATCATTTGTGGTCATTGCTTATGGAACCGCAGCAAGGATAGCAAAAGGGGCTGTTAAAAGGGTTAGAGAGCTGGGACTAAAGGTGGGACTGCTGAGACCCATTACCCTCTGGCCATACCCGGATAAGCAATTGAGAGAGCTTGCAAGAGTGGTTAAAGATTTTCTGGTTTTTGAGATGAGCACAGGACAGATGGTGGAAGATGTGCGACTTGCACTTGAGGGGAGAGCAGATATCCATTTTTATGGAAGACCTGGGGGTGTGATTCCAACCCCTGATGAGATAGCAAAGGTAATAAATACACTTTATCATCGGAAAGGGTTATAATTTACTGTATTAAGTAATGAGGGGAAAAATGGCAAAAAAGGTATTTGAAAGACCAAAATCGCTGAAGGATGCGATATATCATTATTGCCCTGGCTGCGGGCACAGCATAATTCACAGGCTCATAGCAGAGGTAATTGATGAGCTGGGAATCCGTGGAAAGACCATAGGTGTTCCGCCAGCAGGGTGTGCAGTTCTTGCATACAATTATCTTGATGTGGATATGGCAGAGGCACCCCATGGAAGAGGTGCAGCTGTTGCAACAGGCATAAAGAGAATGCTCCCTGATAGGGTGGTTTTTACATACCAGGGTGATGGTGATATTGCAGCCATTGGAACTGCTGAGACCATACATGCAGCTAACAGAGGTGAAAATATAACCATCTTTTTTGTAAATAATGGTGTATATGGAATGACAGGCGGCCAGATGGCGCCCACTACCCTCATTGGACAGAACTCAACCACAACCCCGGGGGGAAGGGATTTTAGAAGGGATGGGTTTCCCATTGATCTGAGCCAGATGCTCGCCATTACAAAGGGAAGTGCATACATAGAAAGGACAGCGGTAAACTCTCCCAGAAATATTCGGAAGACCAAAAAGGCAATAAAAAAGGCCTTTAAGATTCAGATGGCAGAAAAGGGGTTCTCTTTAATAGAAATACTTTCTCAGTGCCCAACAAACTGGAAGATGGCCCCTCAGGATGCATGTAAATATATTAATGATATAGTAATAAAAGATTATCCCCTTAAGGTGATAAAGGACGAAGTCGGGGATATATGAGTATTTGACAACATCTATTTTTACATAGAATAGGGATAGATAAAATGACTAAGAAGACTATTTTTGCAGGATTTGGAGGACAGGGCGTTCTTTTTATGGGTTATCTTTATGCATTGGCAGTAATGAACGATGGCCTGGAAGTGACTTATCTGCCATCATATGGTGCTGAGGTGAGGGGGGGCACTGCCAATTGCACTGTTGTGGTATCTGATGAGGAGATTGCCTCTCCTGTTGCATCCTTTCCTGATTATGCAGTGGTTCTTAATAAACCATCTATGTTGAGATTTGAAGGAGTTATAAGGCCGGGTGGAGAGATGTTTATTAATTCAAGTCTGGTTGATGTGGATACCTCAAGGAGTGATATAGAGGTTATCAAGATACCTGCCTATGATATCGCAAAGGAGCTTGGAAATGAAAGAGCCGTTAACATGATAATGCTGGGTGCTTTTGTGGCAAGGAATCCTATTACCACCCTTGATTCCATAATTAAAGGACTGGATGAAGTCCAGAAGGGGAAGGGTAAAAAACTGAAGGAGCTGAATGTAAAGGCCCTTAAAAAAGGATATGATTATATAAAGAGACAAAAAAAGGGGAGTTGAAATGAAGACCGTTAAGGAGTTAAGCCTTGTTCTAAAAAATGAACCGGGACAGCTTTCAAATCTGAGTGAGGTTCTGGGTGCAAACGGAATAAATATAATAGCATTTTATGTTGCCACAGAAGGTGATGAGGGGTTTCTCAGATTTGTCTCCAATGATCCTGAAAAGGCAATAAATGTGCTTACATCTGCAGGATACGAGGTAAGTTCCAATGAAGTGCTGGCCTGTGTTACCCCCCATCATCCAGGTGGATTAAATGCGGTTCTTAAGCCTTTAAAAAATGCAAACATTAATGTTGACTATATATATCCATGTATTGGAACAGGTGATATTACCGTCCTGATTATTGGTCTCAGACCCATAGAAGAGGCATATAGAATAATGGGTGAGAACTGGATCAGAGTCCTGGGTGAAGAGCTATACAGTATGTAAATAATGATTAACAGAATAAATCTATAAAGGCCCTGGTATAAGGGCCTTTTTATACATGGCATGGAGATTATAAGAAAGAGTCTTCTTGAGGGGGCAAAAGGGGCCTCTGGCATTGTGGTTGTAATAGATGTATTCCGTGCATTCACCTGTGCCCCTCTTTTCTTTCATTTAGGGGCAAGGAGGGTGATCCTTGAAGCAGATATTGATAAGGCCCAGGATAAGAAAAAACATAATCCATCCTTTATCCTGATTGGTGAGCATAATGAGGTCCCCATTGAAGGAGCTGATTCAGGGAATAGTCCTTCTGAGATTATTAGAATGGGCCCTGAGATATTTAAAGACAGTGTGGTGGTGCACAGGACAACTGCAGGGGTAAATGGTATCTTTGGTGTAATCGATTCAGCAGAAAAGGTGATACCTGGAAGCTATGTTATGGCCCGTGCCATATCAGAATATATAAAGGGGATTAATCCATCTTCGGTCACACTTCTTGCTATGGGAGAAAGGGGGATCAGACGCTCACCCGAGGATGAGTGTTGCGCAGATTACATTGAGGCACTGCTGAGAGATAAAGAGTATGATCATATTCAGGCTTTAAACAGGATAGTATCATCATATTCTGCACAGAAATTTTTTGACTCTAATAAGCCGTATCTTCCCCCGGCAGATCCCATCATATGTCTTCAAAGAGATATTCTTCCCATTGTGCTTGAAGCAAGGAAGATGAATGACTGTATTGAGTTAATTAAAGTGATATAATAATAGTTTTAAGCAGGATAGCGGTAAAGGAAGGATAGAATCGGCTCTTTAAATAATAGATAAATTATGGCACCCATACTCAAAAATGGGCCAAATGGAATCCTCTTTTTCAGTCCTTCACCGCTTACAAGTAACGCCCCCCCACCGATTATGATGCCCATTATAGAAGATATGAGAACCACTATGGGAAGAGGTCTCCATCCCATCCATGCTCCTATCATTGCAATGAGTTTGATATCACCTCCACCCATGCCCTCTTTACCTTTTATATTCAGGAATATTAATGCAATCAGATAAAATGATCCACCCCCGGCCACAAGACCGATAATGGAGTCAATGATATGAATGTGGGGGAGAATAATAGAACTCACAATGCCCGCTATTATTCCTGGTATTGATATAATATCAGGTATAATCATATGTCTCAGGTCAATGAAGGTTATAACAATAAGTGATGATATGAATACAAGATATGTAATATATTCCAT
>JALVMZ010000335.1 GCA_027032655.1 Desulfobacteraceae bacterium | reverse complement strand
ATGATGAATCGGATCTGGAGGAAAAAGGACCCCAATATACGGGAGAGAAGATCGCTCTGGATTTTTACGAAACAGATATAAAAAATGTATTCCGCATTTTAAGGGATGTAAGCGGTAAAAATTTTGCAATTGATAAAGACGTGACAGGAAAGGTCACTCTCACATTGGGTGAGCCTGTTCCCTGGGATCAGATTCTTGATCTTATTCTGAAAATGAATAAGCTCGGCAAGACGGTTGAAGGCAATATTATAAGGATAGCTACAAGGAAAACCCTTGAGGAAGAAGAGAGGTTAAAGCAAGAGAAAAAGACTGCCGAACTGACTTTAAAAGATCAGCAAAAACAATTGGAACCTCTTGTAACAGAATATATTGCGGTCAATTATTCCAATGCCAAATCAGAGATAAAGCCTCATATTGAGAAGCTTCTTACCAAAGACAGGGGAAGTGTGAGTGTGGATGAACGCACTAATGTTGTAATTCTGACCGATACGGCCGATGTGATAAAAAAGGCAAAGGAGTTGATAAGTAAACTTGACCGCGTAACTCCCCAGGTAATTATTGAAGCCCGTGTTGTAGAGGCGAGTACCAGGTTTACAAGAGAAATCGGCACCCAGTGGCAGATGGCCATAGGCGTTCAGGAAGTTGGACAGGACGGAACAATAGATGTTGGCGGCACTACGGAAGAAGTAAGTAAAAATGTAAGCGAGAGAGTTGGAAAAGGCCCACAAAGGGGATATAATGAGTTAGGCGGCACATATGGCTATAATATGGCAATGGACTTTCCCCTTGCTGCCGATGCATTCGGAAGCATAGGCTTTAATTTTGTACGTATAGCAGGAACGCCTCTTTTGCTCAATGCCAAATTATCGGCAATGGAATCCCAGGGGGAAGGTAAAATCATATCCGCTCCCAAGATAGTCACCCTGGACAATAAAAAAGCCATTATAAAACAAGGATTAAGTTATCCTTACCAGACTGTGGAGGATGGTGAAACAAATACGGAATTCAAAGATGTTGATCTTCTGCTCGAGGTTACGCCCCATGTAACGCCCGATAACAGAATCTCCCTCAATATTGTTATTACCAAAAATGATTTGGGAGACGTGATCAATTTTCAACAATCCTTTACTACAAAGGAGGCTCGTACAGAGCTTTTGGTAAATGATGGTGATACGGTAGTAATAGGCGGTATCATAAAGACTACCGAAAGAGACAGTAATACGGGAGTACCCGGTTTATCCAGGATTCCACTGTTAGGGTGGCTTTTTAAGGCTCAACAGAAAGTCAGGGATAAAGAAGAATTATTGATTTTCATTACTCCCATGATTTTAAAATTAGAA
>JALVMZ010000334.1 GCA_027032655.1 Desulfobacteraceae bacterium | reverse complement strand
CACCAATTCAGATTCAGGGAAGAGCCCCCCTTAAAGACCCCGTTGCCATAAAGATAAGGGATTTTACCCTTACCCTCAGAAATAATGAAGCAGATCACATCCTTGTGGAGGTTGAAACAGAACAGTCATGAAAAAAAAGATTAGAATTGCACTGGCAGGGAATCCCAATTCCGGGAAATCCACCACATTTAATGCAATAACCGGGGCAAGACAACACATTGCCAATTACCCGGGTATCACAGTGGAAAAAAAGATAGGATGGACCACTTATAAAGGATATGAATTTGAGGTTATTGATCTTCCAGGAATCTATTCCTTAACAGCCTATTCCATTGAAGAGATTATTGCACGGGAGTTTATAATCAATGAAAGACCTGATGTGGTAATAGACATCGTGGATGCCTCAAATCTGGACAGGAACCTATACCTTGCCATCCAGTTGAGGGAAATGGGAGTTCCTCTGATTATTGCCCTGAACATGATGGATATGGCGGAGGCAAGGGGAATCAGGATCGATATTGAAGTATTATCAAATCTCCTGCAGGTTCCCTGTATGCCATGTATTGCAAAATCAAAAACTGGAATCAATAACATACTTGATATGGCAATTGCATTATCACAAACAGAGCATGAATGGAGACCTGAACTCATATCCTATGGGAGAGATATAGATGATAGTATAACTGAGATCGAAAACCTGTTATCCAATGAATCCCCTAAAATATCTCCATACCATCCCCGGTGGCTTGCACTTAAGTGTGTTGAGGGGGATGAGAAGATAATCCAGTTAATAGAGAGGGTCTCTTCAAATAAGGACAGGATAATTGAGTTAATTAATAAGCTGAAAACCCACATAAGAAGGACACTCGAAGAAGAACCTGAATCTATAATAGCAGACTATAGATACGGATTTATCACAGGTATAACAAAACAAGTAATCACAAGGGACATTCACGAAAGAATAAATATATCAGATATGCTGGACAAAGTACTGACCAACAGGGTTTTTGGCCCTATTATCATGATGACAATACTCTATCTAACCTATGTATTGATATTCTGGGCAAGCGAACTTCCTATCCAGTATCTTGATAAGATATTTGACCTATTAAAATCAGGAATCAATTCCACGCTTTCAGAAGGGATACTTCGCTCTCTGATTGTATCAGGTATAATAGATGGCGTAGGAGGTGTGCTCGGATTCGTCCCTCTTATAATGCTGATGTTTTTTGTAATAGCAATACTTGAAGATTCTGGATACATGGCCAGAATGGCATATATGATGGATAGAATTTTAAGATGGTTTGGACTCCACGGAAATTCAATCCTGCCCTTCATAG
>JALVMZ010000333.1 GCA_027032655.1 Desulfobacteraceae bacterium | reverse complement strand
GATGAAGCGGGAGTGGATTATACCACCCTTGCCATGGATGAAAACTGCTGTGGATTTCCACTCTATCTCATGGGGGCAGATGACTTTGAAGACCATGCAAAGGCATTGATAGAGAAAATTAAAGAGACAGGAGCAGAAGAACTGGTCACCCCATGTGCAGGCTGTTATAAGACATTCAAGAAGATATATCCTGAAGTTGGAGATATGGGCCTTGAGGTTTACCATTCTGTTCATTATCTCCTTAAGCTAATCAAAGACGGAAGATTGAAATTCACATCTGAATTCAATAAAAAGGTAACATACCATGATCCCTGTGACCTTGGCAGGGCATTTAAGATATTTGAAGAGCCACGAGAGATTATAAAGAGTATCCCTGGTGTTGAGTATGTGGAGATGGCAAGAAACAGACTCCAGGCCAGGTGCTGTGGAAGTGGTGGCGGGGTTCAGGCAAATATCCCTGAGATGGCAGTTGAGATGGGCTCTCTCAGGGTGAGGGATGCGCTACAGGTGGGCGCAGAGGTGATAGTTTCAGGTTGTGCAGCATGCAAGGATAATCTCAGGAAAGGCGCAAAGGCCATACCAAAGGATGAGAGGGGCAAAATTAAGGTAATGGATATAACCGAGATTGTGGCAAAGGCCATTTAATTTTAAAGAGGGATGATATGGGTAAAGAATCACCGAAGAGAAAGGAATTTAAGTGCACCAAGATGTTAAGGGAGGTGATGGCAAAGCACTTCTATGAGCTGGATGAGGCAGCAAAGACCGGTTCAAAAAAGATAGCATGGTGCACCAGTGTTGGGCCAGCAGAATTGCTGAGAGGAATGGGGTTCCTTGTATATTTCCCTGAAAATCATGGGGCAATGCTTGGTGCCTCGAGAATGGCATCAGAGCTCATCCCCTTTGCCAATGCAATAGGTTACTCTCCTGATATCTGCTCATACCTTACAAGTGATATTGGTTCATTTTTAAGAAAAAAGACCCCCCTTCAGAAGGCCTATAATATAGAATCTGTTCCCAGACCTGATGTGCTTGTCTTCAACACAAACCAGTGCAGGGATGTATATGACTGGTTTTCCTGGTATGGGAGGGAATTTGGTGTTCCTGTGGTAGGAGTATTTACCCATCGGAATATTGGGGAGATAAAAGACTACCATATAAAGGATATCTCGAAACAGATACAGGATCTTATCCCTGCCCTTGAGGAGGTGAGCGGGGAGAGATTTGACATGGATAGGTTTAAGGAGGCGGTTAGACTCTCCAAAAGGACTTCAGAGCTCTGGAGGCAATGTCTTGAAAGTGCATCGGCTGTTCCATCACCCTGGACATTCTTTGATGCCACCATTCATATGGGACCTGCAGTGGTGGCCAGGGGGACCCAGGAGGCAGTGGATTATTATGAGGTGCTCCTTGCCGAGCTCAATGAGAGAATAGAAAAAGGAATTGGAGCCATTGATGGTGAAAGATACAGACTTTACTGGGAAGGTATGCCCATATGGGGAAAACTCAGGGCCCTTTCCACCCAGTTTGCAGAACTAAGAACCTGTATTGTGGCATCCACATATTGTAATAGCTGGATATTCGACCAGCTTGACCCGGATGATCCCTTTGATAGTATGGCTGTTGCTTATACAGAGCTTTTTATTGTGCGGGATGAGATATATAAAGAGAAGTATATTAAGGATTGTGTGGAGTTCTTCCAATGTGATGGTATTATTTTCCATGATGCAAAGACATGCCCCAATAATTCTAACAGTCGCTATGGGATGCCTTTAAGATTTAGTGAACAATACAACATACCCACCATTGTAATTAATGGAGATCTTAATGATCTCAGGTGCTATTCTGAGGAGCAGGCAAAGACCAATATTGAGGCATTCATTGAACAGTTACAGGAAAGAGAAAGGAGAAGCTCCACAGTCGTATGAAAAGCGATATTTTTGCTGGGGTTGATGTAGGCGCCTCAAGGACCAAAGTATCAGTTATTGATGAGACAAAGAATCTACTGGGTTATTCAGTAATGAAGTCTGGAACCGATTTTTCCAGGACTTCAAGGGAATGTTACGAATCCGCCCTCGATATGGCAAATATTAATGAAAATCAGGTGAGAAGGGTCTTTTCCACTGGATATGGAAGAAAGAATGTGGAATTCAGTAATGGAACGAGGACTGAGATAGGTTGTCATGCAAAGGGGTGCTATCATTATTTTCCTATGGCCATAACAATAATTGATATTGGGGGGCAGGACAACAAGGTAATAAAACTGGATGACAAAGGGAATCGCCTGAGCTTCAAGATGAATCGCAAGTGTGCTGCAGGCACGGGGGCATTTCTGGAGGAGATGTCCATGAGGCTGGATATTCCCCTTGAGGATATGGATGGTCTTGCCAGAAGATCAGAAGAGATGGTTGAACTTGGAAGTTATTGCACGGTATTTACTGCAACAGAGGTGCTTGAGAAGATAAGGCAGGGAAAAAAGGTCCCTGATATAGTAAAGGGACTCTTTTATTCGGTTATCAAAAGGATTCTTGAGATGGATTCACTTACCGAAAATGTGGTTATGACAGGAGGGGTGGTGGCCCATAATCCTTACATGGTCAGCATGGTGGAAGAGATAATAGAGAGGAAGGTTTTGGTGCCTGAGTATCCACAGCTTACAGGGGCCCTGGGGGCAGCCCTTCTTGCTTTAGAAGAATATAAAAACAATTCAGGAGGGGATTAAAATGACAATAAGTAAATGGATGCACATGGGTATAGTATTAAAGATGAATGCCATTAATTATCCAGATAAGCTGGGATGGCAGGACAAATTCAAGGAATTTACATTTAAGCAGTGGAATGAAAGGGCCTGCAGACTCGCAAATGCCCTTACCAATATGGGAGTGGGGCATAAGGTGCCGTTTGCCATTATTGCTTACAATCGAGGTGAATGGATGGATATATATGCCAGTTGTGGTAAGGGGGGGCAGATAGCGGTCCCAATTATGTTCAGACTTGCAGGACCTGAAATAGAGTATATTATAAATCACTCTGAGAGCAAGGCATTTATAGTTGAAGAGCCCTTTGTTGAAAGAATAAACAGTATAAGAGATAAGCTATCCATACCCCCTGAAAATTACATATACCTGGGCGATGGCCCTGCTCCGGATGGATATAAATCCTATGAGGAACTGCTTGAAGAGTCATCTCCTGATGAACCTGATATAATGGTGGATGGTGCAGATACATGGACCATTATGTACACATCAGGCACTACTGGCAGGCCCAAAGGAGTGGTAAGGACCCATGAAAGTTACATGGCACAATATCTTTTAAATAACATAAATATGGGGGTAAGACCCACTGATAAAGTTATGCTGGTGATGCCCATGTGCCATGTAAATTCAATATTTTATTCTTTTCCTTATACACTGGTTACTGCACCTGTTTTCGTTTATAATATGGTGAGTTTTGACCCGGAAGATCTCCTGAGAACCATTGAAAAATATAAGATAACCTTTACTTCCCTTGTGCCCACCCATTATATAATGATGCTTGCCCTGCCGGAAGAGGTTAAAAATAAATATGATGTGTCCTCCATAAGGCAATTGCTCATATCCTCTGCACCTGCAAGAAAGGATTTAAAGCTGGCAATTATGGATTATTTTAAAAATACGGAGCTATGGGAGGCATATGGGAGCACTGAGGGAGGGCTTGTCACCCTGCTCAGGCCAGAAGACCAGTTTAAAAAGCTGGGTTCCATTGGAAAGGAGATATTTGGCACTGACAGGATAAAGCTCCTGGATGAGAACCGAAACGAGGTGCCTGACGGCGAGGTGGGTGAGCTTTTTTACAGGACTCCCATGCTATTTAAAGAATATCTCAAAGACCCGGAAAAGACGAAAGAGGCATTTGAGGGTGAATGGTCGTCAGCAGGTGATATGGCAAGGCGGGATGAGGATGGATACTATGTGCTTGTGGACAGAAAGGCAAATATGATAATCACTGGTGGTGAAAATGTATATCCCTCTGAAGTGGAAAATGTTGTGGGTGCCCATCCGGCTGTAAAAGATGTGGCTGTAATTGGTGTTCCTGATGATAAATGGGGAGAAGCCGTAAAGGCAGTTGTTGTGCTTCATGAAGGATATGAACCGAGTAAAGAACTGGAAAAAGAGATTATTGACTGGACAAGGGATAAGATTGCGGGATACAAGAGACCAAAGAGTATTGATTTTATCAAGGATGAGGATATGCCTCGGACTCCAACAGGAAAGATACTCCATCGTATTTTGAGAGAAAGATACGGAAGGTGGGCTGATCAATAAAGATATAATGGGTGATGGGAGGTATTAATTCTGTATAATGATTATTCCCGTTACCGTTGATATAAAAATTTATGGAGGAGGAAATTGACTATGATAACAAAGGCATTTAT